>JADZEM010000167.1 GCA_020850535.1 Chloroflexota bacterium | reverse complement strand
CTGATTGAACCGCCGCACCAGGTAGGTGACCGCACCCAGACTTCGATACCCCACCGCCCGGGCTGCTGCCGAGAATGACTGCCCTCCAGCCACCGCCAGCACTGCCGTCGCTCGCTTCACCCGGTCCCTGCCTCCGGGCTCTGCACTTTTCGTGATCAGCTCTCTGCACTATTCGTGATCCCTAACAGAACGAGCCCGACAACCGCAACGTCCTTCCAGCTGACGGGCGCTGGTATCGTTGCGGCCGGCACATTCATCGGCAACACCAAGGACCACGTCATTGCTCACTTCCCCACAGCGAACGGCTCCACGCAAGGACTGTACGTATCGGAGAATGGCGGAGCCACCTTCACGAGGCGGAACGATGTGGGTTCACAGAAAGGCATCGCCTACGAACCCAAAGTACCACGGAGTTGGTGGGTTGCCTCGGGCGGGTCAGTCTACCACTCTACCGACAACGGCTATTCATGGACCAATGAATCAACTGGGTTCGCTGGTGCCCTCACCCTGGCGGTAAGGTAGAACCTTCGGGGCGAGGCGTCGTTCCTCACCCCCACAAGCCGGTTGCGTCACGTCCACCCGGTATGCGATCCGTGAGTAGAAGCGAAAGAGTGCGCATCAGTGGTTCTTACAGCATCCCGTTACTCCGGTGGGCGGTGTAATTACCCTTGATGATCGGCCCGGACTGGGTATGGAGCTGGACGAAGATAAGATCGAGGAGTCCACGCCGCTGTCCTGGGCGCCCCGCCACTGGTCGTAGGTTCTCTGGGGCTGCGGCGGCGAAACGGTCCGCCCCGATATCAGGGCGATTGCATGTTGATTGGTGTACCCGATGCATCATGGAACGGGCGGTCGGGGACTGAAGTCCCCGCCTACAGTCACACCGTCGCTGCGCGACGGTCGTCGGGCACGGCCGGCACTGGTGCGACTGGCGCGTCGCGCAGCGACTGCAGGATCGTAGGCGGGGCTTTCAAGCCCCGACGCCGCCGCACGACGCGCTCAACATACGATTGCACTGGTAGCAGCATCAGGGCACGTGCATGTTCATTGGTGCTCCCATAACGTCGTGAGACGCGCAGTCGGGGACTGAAGTCCCCGCCTACAGTCACGCCGTCGCTGCGCGACGGCCGTCGGGAACGGCAGGCACTGGTGCGACTGGGGCGTCGCGCAGCGACGGCAGGATCGTAGGCGGGGCTTTCAAGCCCCGACGACTCTGCGCGGCGCACCCAACATGCAATCGCCCTGGCCCTGCTAGACCCGTGAAGGCTCGACACTGGCGATGAACTGTTCGAGAGTGCTCAACCAGCCCTTGACTCTTCAGCCTGCCGACCGAGTCAGTGAAGCGTCGGTCGGGAGTTCCTTGATGCAGACAGAGATCACCGACGACGCCAACGTCGAAGCTGCAATTGAGCTTCTACGGTCGCTCTGCGACGACGAAGAGCAGGAGCAGCGCGAGACCGGAACAGCGCTCCTGGCCGCACTCGATGAGGACCGCCCCTCGTATCGGAAGCTCTTTCCATCACCGTGATCGTGCTGCTGGACGCCGGCCCGCTCGGATCGGTCTCGAAACCACGAATGTCTGACTCGGCAGAGGACTGCCGACGTTGGCTTGAATCCCTGATCCGGCAGCGGGTCACAGTCCTCGTCCCGGAGATCGCTGATGACGAAGTCCGTCGTGAACTGCTGCGCCACGCGGCCCGCCTCTGGGCCGAAGCTCGCCAGCGAGGCAGACCGACAGCAGTCGACGTGGCGCTGGACGCCGATGTCATTCTCGCTGGTCAGGCGTTGGCCCTGGCCGAGGCGCACACCGATCAGGTTGTCATCGCGACCACGAATCTTCGGCACCTTGAGCAGTTCATCACCGCACGGCTCTGGCAGGAAATCGCGCCCTGACTTCCCGTCCCGACTGTCGCAGGGCAGGGAAGCCGCGCACACGATCCTCAGTCCGGGGCCGGCTACCGCCCGCCCGGAATGATCGGCAGCATCACCCGCGAGGGGCGCGCGGCATCGTGGAAGACCGTCTGGTGCGCGACCACCGTGTGGGTGTGCCGCCCGAGCGGCTCGCCCGTGTTCGGGTTGGCGTCGAACTCCGGGAAGCTGGAGCTGGTCACGTCCAGCCGGATCCGGTGGCCCCGCTTGAAGACGTTGCCGGTCGGCTGGAGGTCGAGCGCGATCTCGTAGACCTCCCCGGGCGTCACCGGCTCGCCGACTAGCCGGTCGTCGCGGTACCGCATCCGCAGGATGCCCTCGGACAGCAGCAACGCGTAGCCGTCCGGGTAGTCGCCGCTCGGCGGGTACACGTCGATCAGCTTGGCCGCGAAGTCGGTGTCCAGGGCCGAGGTCGAGACGAACAGCCGCACGTCCAGCGGCCCCGTGACCTCGGTGTCGGCGGCCAGCGGCTCGGTCTGGAAGACCAGCACGTCGTCGCGCTCGGCCAGCGGGCGGGTGTCCCCCCGGCAGGCCCTGAACGACGCCCGCCCCCGCTGATCCTGGCCGCCGACCAGCACCACGGACGGCAGCCCCTTATCGTGGGCGTAGCCGCCGATGGACGGGCACGGATTGGCCGGATCGTAGTCGTAGGTCGAGGGAGCGGCGTCGGCAGCCGGCGGCACGGTCTCCAGGCCACCAGCGGGCTGGAGGTACATGGTCGTGAACTGCGTTTCCGGCAGCGGCCACGTCCAGGCCGTCTTCCAGTAGCCGCCGTGGAACAGCTTGCCATCCTCGGTCTTGTGGCCGTCGCCGGTCCCCATCACGAACAGCTTCAGCGGCGCGTCCTGCTCCACGCCGTTCGGCACGTCGCGCACCCAGCGGTCGAACCAGCGCACGCGCGTGTCGAGGTTCGGACCCTGCGCCAGCGCGTCGGGGCCGCACTCGATGTCGCCCGCGCCCGTCTCCTCGCCCATGCCCGGCCCGTGAATCCACGGCCCGACAATCAGGTGGATCGGCTTCGACAGCCGCTTCCCAAGCTCCACGAACTTGTCGAAGCTGCCGGCCACGTGGTTGCCGTACCACCCCGAGACCATCAGGATGGCCACGTCCTTCGGGTACTCGTCCCAGCGCCCTTCGATCAGGACGCCCGGCCCCTTCCAGTACTCGGTGAAGTCGCCCTCCGTCATCGTCTTGAGGAAGATCGCCTCGTACTCCGGCGCCTGGGCCAGCGGCGACTCGCCGGCCTGGATCGGCATCCGGTCGATCCACTCCCCCAGGTTGCGGTACATCTCGTGGAGGGCCGTGCGGACGGCCGGGTTCGCCCGCGCCTCGCGGCCGTTCTCGCCCTGGTGGGTGCAGAACGTCAGCGTGCCGGTCAGGCTGAACGCGCCGTGCCAGCGGAAGAACCGCCGGTAGTAGTTCGTGCCGCAGTCGCGAAGCACCTGGGCCTGGAGGCCAGCCGCCCCGCGCAGCGCCGCCGCCTGCTGGTTCGCCGCCGTAAACGAGCCGCCGAACGTCCCGATCCGCCCGTTCGACCACGGCTGCCCCACGATCCAGGCGTGGGTGTCGCGACCGTCCAGCCCCTCATCCGGGACGTTCAGGTTGTGGTGGAACGTGCCGCCCGAGTCGTACCGGCCGCGCACGTCCTGCAAGACCACGGCGTACCCCCGGCGCGCGTAGTACTGGGCCGAGAGCACCAGTCGGCTGCCGGCGCGGTCGTACGGCGTCCGCTCCAGCAAGGTCGGCAGGCCGGCCGCGATGGGCTGGCCGTCCTGCATCGGCCGGTAGATGTCCATCACCAGCGGCGTGCCGTCCGCCGCGTGCATCGTCACGCCGCGCTCGACGTGGACCTCGTACCACGCCGTCGCGCCGGCCGGGGCCGCCTCGCTGGCCGCCATCTACTTCTGCCACTCGGCGATGCCGAACGTCTCGGCGTCGAACGGCGAGAGGGTCGTCCCCTTGAGTGCCTTCGACCGCCCCGACACGACCTTCCGATCCACCAGCGGGATCGCCGCGTACGAGTTGACCACCACGTCGTTCATCTGGATCCAGAGCTGCCGGCTCTTCTCGGGATCCGGCTCGATCAGCGCCTGGTCGTACAGCCGGTTGTACTCGTCGTCGGCGAACTTCATGTAGTTCGACGCCGACCAGCTGTTCGCCTTGGTCGCCCAGTCGCGCGCCTTGTCCTTGCTGTAGAACCGCTTCATGATGTTGGCCGGAAACGGCGAGTCGAAGCTGGTGCTCCACATCTGGGCGTCGGCGTTGAACTTGCTAACCGTGTCCGGGTTGCCGGCCGCCCCCGAGAAGAACGAGCCGGAGTCAACGGCCTTCAACTCGACCTCGATCCCGATCTTGGTCCAGCCGTCCTTGACCAGCGCCTGCTCCTTCTGCCGCAGCGAGTTGACCGACGTGACCAGCAGCATCTTCATCCGCTGGCCGTCGGGGGTCGTGCGGATGCCATCGCCGCCCTTCTTGTAGCCGGCCTCGTCAAGGATCTGGTTGGCACGGTTCAGATCGTAGACCAGTCTGGTGGTTGTCGAGTTGACGCTGGTCGGCGTGGTCAGCACGTTCGGCGTGGCCGTGCCGGTCGGGCCGTAGAGCGCCTTCGCCAGCGTCTCGCGGTCGATGGAGATCGCCAGCGCCTCGCGCACCCGCCGGTCGGTCAGGAACGGATGCTTCGTGGTCGGGGCCGACTTCTCGCCATCCACGTCCTTATTCGGGTCGGCCTGGTTGAGCTGGATCTGCTCGACACCCGAGCCTGGCACCGTGTCAAGCTCGCCCTTGCCGCCCTGCATGATCTGGGTCAGCACCTGCACCTCGACCTGGAGGTTCCAGGCGTAGTCGTACTCGCCGGTCTCGAAGACGGCCCGGGCCGCCGAGGCAGCGTCGCCGCCGCCCTTGATCTCGACCTGCGAGAAGTACGGCTTGCCAGCGTCACGATAGTTCGGGTTCGGGCGGTAGAGCACCTGATCGCCCGGCTTGAAGTCGTCCACCACGTACGGACCAGTCCCGAACGCCTTCAGGTTGAACGGCGCATTGCGCGACTCAGCGCCCGGGTGATCCTTCAGCACGTGCTTCGGCACGATCAGGCCGCGCTGGCCGGAGAACGGCAGGTACCAGCCGGCCGTCGGCTCCTTGAACGTCACCTTGACGGTGGTCACGTCCAGCGCCTCGACCTTCGCCAACGGCAGGTACGTCCCCGCCGTGGTCGCGGAGACTTCCTTGTTGGTGACGTAGTCGAACGTGAACGCCACGTCGTCGGCGGTGAACGGCTGGCCGTCCGCCCACTTGACGCCCGGCTTCAGCTTGTAGGTGACCGTCGTGCCGTCCGCGCTCAGGCCGCCGTTCGCCTTCGAAGGCACCTCGGCCGCCAGCACGGGGAGGATCTTGCCCTCGGCGTCCACCGTCAGCAACGGCTCCAGGCAGCAGCGAGCCGCCACGAAGTCCTTGGTGCCCTGCGAGAGGTGCGGGTTGACGATGGTCGGGGCTTGCCACATCAGGATCTTGAGCGCGCCGCCGCTGGCCGCCTTCGTCGCGGGCGCGGTCTGGGCCGCGGGCTTCGCGGCCTCGGCCGGCTTCGCTGCTTCGGCGGGCTTCGCGGCCTCGGCCGGCTTCGCCGGGGCCGCCGTGGGCGCGGCAGCGGCCGGCGCGGCCGGCTTGGTCTCGGCCGGCTTGCTCTCGGCGGGCTTCGAGGCGGCTGGCGCCTGCTGGCCGCACGCCGTCAGCAGGGCCGCGCCGGCCACGCCCGACGAGAGCATCAGGAGGAACGAGCGGCGCGACGGGCGGCGAGTTGAGGTGGGCATGACCATGACAAACCTCCGAGCGAGACGAGCAGCGAGGACAGCATCAGGACTGAACAGGACGCCACACGAAGGACGACGCAGGCAGGCGGAGCCGCGTCAGACGAGCCTGTCGCACGGGGCGAACCGGGCGCGTCAGCCTGAGCGTGCGCCCCGTGCGCTACCATCGTTTCGTAGTATGCTACGTAGCATACTAGCCTGGCGTGGTGGCGTCAACGGGCGGTTCATCCCCCTCCCTGCTACCCTTGTGGCCGCCTGTTCCACCTGACCTGGATCACCTCCCCTGGCACTCGCGCTCGCTCGGACCCCGCCCGCCACCCGCCGCAGCCCCTTCTGCTGGAGCCGTCGCTTGGCATCCCTTCCAGACCGCATGCTCGCTCCCGGCGACCTCTCCCTGCCGCCCTACGAGCCGGATCCGGCCCTGGCGGATCAGTCGATGACGCTTCAAGCGTACGCGGCGATCCGGCAGGCCATCGTGGACGTCCACATCCGCCCCGGCGAGCCGATCGCCGAGAACACGCTGGCCCGCTGGCTCGGCATGAGCCGCACGCCCGTGCGCGAGGCGATCCTCCGGCTGCGGCAGGAGGGGTGGGTCTACTCGATCCACCGCAAGGGGCTGTTCGTCAGCCCGGTCTCGCTGAGCGACTTCCGCGAGCTGTTCGAGACGCTCGAAGGGCTCGAATCGATTGTTGCGCGGCTGGTCACCGAGCGGGCCACCCCTGACGACCTGGCTCGCCTCAGGAGCATCGTCGAGCGGCAGGAGGCCGCCACCGAGGCCGACGACCGCGAGGCCTGGACGGCCGCCAGCCGCGACTTCCACACCGCGCTGGCCGAGCTGGCCGGCAACCACCACATCGCCGACGTGCGGGCGCGCCTGCTCGATCAGGCCGGCCGGGTCTCCCGCCTGACGCTGCGGCTGCGGCCCCGCCCCACCGAGCCGACCGCCGAGCACCGCGCCCTCTTCGAGGCCATCGCCGCCGGCGACGTCGACCGCGCGATGCTCCTGGCGCACGCCCACCGCGCCCACATGCGCGCCGAAGCCATCGCCCTGCTCGAACAGCACCTGCCTCAGATCGTCGTCCGGTAGCGGGCGAGGGCCCTTCGGGTCCAGGGCGATTGCCTGCTGGTCTCGTCGTACAGCCGCGTCGGGGCTTGAAAGCCCCGCCTACCATCCTGCAGTCGCTGCGCGACGCTCTAGTCTCACCCGGCGACGGCTATTTCCACCCTTCGTCGCGAAGCGACTGAATGACTGTAGACGGGGACTTCAGTCCCCGACCGCTCGTTTGACGGCGTGTCGGGAACACAGACGACTATGCAATCGCGCTACCCCTTGACCTTGATCAGCACCTTACCGGCCGCCGCGTCCGCCGACTCCAGCAGGTGGAACGCCTCGGCCGTCTGCGCGAGCGGCACCTCGTGCGTTACGATGCCGCTCAGGTCGAGCTTCTTCTGCTCCAGCAGCTCGATCACGTCCAGGAAGTCCTGCTTCTGGTACATCTGCACGCCGATCAGCTTGCGCTCGGCCCGCTGCACCTGGGCCATCGGCAGGGTAACCGTCGCCGGGAAGATCGCCGTCAGGATGACCGATGCGCCCCGGCGGGTCAGGCGCAGCGCCGAGAGCAGCGAGGCCTCGCGGCCAGCGCAGTCGAACGCCACCTCCATGCCGCGCGGGAACCGGGCCTTGACGGCGTCCTCAGCGCCCTCCTCCAGCGGGTTGATGACCAGATCCGCGCCCACCTGCTGCGCCATCTCGCGGCGAGCCGCGCTGATGTCGCTGACCACAATCGGGCCGGCCCCGACCGCCTTGAGGCAGGCCGTCAGCACCAGGCCGACCGGCCCCGCGCCCAGCACCAGGCACGACTTGCCGGTCACGTCGCCGTACCGCGCGATGGTGTGCATGCCCACCGCGCCAACCTCGATCAGCGTCGCCTGATCCTGCGGGATCCACTCCGGAATGGTCAGGAACTGGTCAGACGGCAGCACCAGCTCCTCGGCCAGCGCGCCTGGGATGTGCCCGCCGATGACCTTCAGCCCCTCGCACCAGTTGTAGTGCCCCTCCAGGCAGGCCTCGCACTCGGTGCAGCCACGCCCCGCGATCCCGATGACGCGGTCGCCGGGCCTGACGTTGGTCACGCCCTCGCCCACGTCCATGACCCGCCCCACGAACTCGTGGCCCATCACCAGCGGCGGCCGCAGGACCGGGTGGCTGCCGTCGTACATGTGCAGGTCCGAGCCGCAGATGCCGCACGCCTCGATCGAGACCCGGGCCTCGCCCGCGCCCGGCAGCTTCGACGGAACCTCTTCGATCTCGATCTTCTTGATGTCGCTCAGTAGCGCACGCTGCATGGCCGTGCTCCCTCCCAGGATCTCGTCGGGCTGCGCGCCAGCATGGACGCCGCCCCTGGTGAACTGGCTCCGAGTAGGGTACCGCGCGGCCGGGCCAGACCGCATCGGCTGGGACCGTCCGTCCCAGGCCGTCTCGACGCGCGGTGGATATCTGGGATTCCCACGCGGGCTGTTTGGTGGTACGCTCGTGCCCGCTCCTGCCGCCGCAACGCAGCACGCGGCGCCCGGCACAGTCGGCACAGACAGCGGAGAGGGACGGTGAGCGAGGCATGAGCGGGTCGCTTGCAGAGGTCGCGGCGGCCTCGCTGCGCCTCGGTCTGACCTCGTTCGGCGGCCCCATCGCCCACCTCGGCTACTTCCGCGACGAGTACGTCGTCCGTCGCAAGTGGATCGACGAGCAACGCTACGCCGATCTGGTTGCGCTCTGCCAGTTCCTGCCAGGGCCAGCCAGCAGCCAGGTCGGCATCGGTCTTGGGATCATTCGGGCTGGACTGCTCGGCGGCATCGTGGCCTGGCTCGGGTTCACCCTGCCGTCGGCCATCGCGCTGACGGTGTTCGCGCTCGGCGTCCAGAACGCGGAGGTCAGCAACGCCGGCTGGCTGCACGGGCTGAAGATCGTCGCCGTGGCCGTGGTGGCGCAGGCCGTCTGGGGCATGGCGAAGTCGCTCTGCCCCGACCGGGAGCGCGCCACCATCGCCATCCTGGCCGCCATCGCGGTGCTGGCCATCCCGAACGCGCTCGGGCAGGTCGGCACGATCGCCCTGGCCGGACTGGTCGGCTGGCTGCTGCTGCCGGCCGCCGCCCCGCCGCCCGCCTCAGCCACGGCGATCCCCCTGAGTCGGCGGACCGGCATCATCGCGTGGGTGCTGTTCTTCGGCTTCCTGGTCGGCCTGCCGCTGATCCGGCTGATCGCGCCGTCCCAGGCCATCGCCCTGATGGACAGCTTCTACCGCGTCGGCTCGCTGGTGTTCGGCGGCGGGCACGTCGTTCTGCCGCTGCTGGCGGCCGAAGTCGTGCCGACTGGCTGGGTCACCAACGAGCAGTTCATCGCCGGCTACGGCGCAGCCCAGGCGGTCCCTGGCCCGTTGTTCACCTTCTCCGCCTATCTCGGCGTGATGATGGCCCAGCCGCCGAACGGGCTGGCCGGCGGCACACTGGCCCTGTTGTCGATCTTCCTGCCGTCGTTCTTCCTGGTGGTCGGCGCGCTGCCGTTCTGGGAGACGGCCCGCTCGCAGCCGGCCTTCCAGTCCGCGCTCAAGGGGATCAACGCGGCGGTGGTGGGCCTGCTCGGGGCGGCGCTCTACACGCCGGTCTTCACCAGCGCCATCGTCACCACACCGGATCTGATGCTGGCCCTGCTGGCGTTCGGGCTGTTGATGTACTGGAAGACGCCGCCGTGGCTGGTGGTCGTGCTGACCGCGCTGGGCGGCGCGGCGCTCGGAGCGCCGCGGTAGCCGAAGACCAGCGCGGCGAGGTCACTCCGCCAGGGCGAGCCGCCAGATGCCCGTGGCCGTCGCCGCGTACAGGTTCCGCCCGTCGATGCCAAGAGCCAGATCGCCGACGGCGCCGATATCCCTGCCCAGCTCCGACCAGGACGCGCCGCCATCCTGCGTGGTCATGACCAGGCCGTCCTTCCGGCCCACAAACACCCGATCGGCGTTTGCGGGATCGACGGCCAGCGCATCGATGCGCGTCTGCGGTGCCCGCAGCACCTCCGTCCAGCCGTCCAGTCCGTTGTCGCTCCGCAGCACGACCGCCGTCGTGTACGAGGCGTCCGTGTACGGATTGTGCTCCGGCGGCCGCGCGTCGAGCAGGTGCGAGGAGGCGTACATCCGCGTCGGAGCCACCGCGAAGCCGCCCGCGATCCGCGACGCCGCCCCCTGTAGGGACAGTCGGGTCCAGGTCAACCCCTGGTCGGCGCTGTGCTCCACCCGCACCCCTCCGTACTCCGCTTCAAGGGTGGTACGCGCGCAGAGCGCACGTCGATACGCCTGCGCCGAGTCCGTGGGGTGGGCGTAGAACAGCGGCACGCCCCATCCACAGGACGGCCCGGCGATCTGCCGCTGACGGACCTCCCAGGTGTCGCCTCCGTCGAGACTCAGCAGCAACACGTAGTCACCGAAGTAGCGACGGCTGGCGTAGACCACGCGCGGATCGGCCGGACTGACTGTCACTGCCCGAAGCTCGTACGACGACTGGTCCGGCCGGTTGAGCTTCGTCCAGGTCTGGCCACCATCGGTCGTCCGGAACAGCTCCTCCGGCTCGGTGGCGCTCATCGCCATCGCCGCAAACATCACGTCGTGGTTGGTGGGATCGACAATCGCGTTCGCCCGCTCGATAGCCGACGGCCGTTGCGTCTGAGGAGGCAGGCTGACGGCACGCCAGGTCATTCCCCCGTCGTCCGACCGCAGCAGGCCACTCACCGTTCGTGCGAGCAGCGCGCCGCTCGTCGGGGCGAACAGGCGGACGGCCGGTGAGGGCTCGACCTGCTCCCAACCGCCGGGCTGCCCAGCGACGGCTGCCGTTCCAACAGGCGTGCCGACGATCCAGACGAACAGCACCAGCGCCGCCGCCGCACTCCCCAGCCGAGTCCACATCGTCTCCCTCCCTGGTCGTGCTGAAACCAGCATAGTGCAGCCAGGGCGGTCGCGCGTGTCGGCCTGACAACAGGCGGCAGCATGTTGCGCCGGATCGACGCCCGAGGACGGCCCGAGCAGCCGCCCTGGCATGGGACATGCAGCCCCTCCGTCAGCCGCACAGCCGTGCCGCGCCCTACCGATACAGCCGACTGTCACAGCGCACAGCCGCATCTCAGAGCGAGAAACCCCTTGCGAAACCCTGACGGCCGATGTACCGTGGAACCGGCGGCGCGATGCTGCGCTGACTCCTCGGCGGAGGCACTTCGATGACGAAGTTACGCGAGATCATGGTGCCCGGGTTCGTGCACGCGGTCCAGAGAGGCTCGTCGGTCGCGCAGGCCGTCCAGATGATGGCCGACCGGAACGTCGGGATTGTGTCGGTGCTCGACGGCGACCATCTCGTTGGCCTCGTCTCCGAGCGCGACGTAGTCCGGCGGGTCGTGGCGCTCGGCGGCGATCCGGCCACGATACCGGTCGACGACATCATGACGACCCGGATCGTCTTCGCGGGGCCAGATGAGCTGTTCCAGGATGCCGTGCAGTTGATGGATGCCGCGAACATCCGCCACCTGCCAGTGGTCGAGAACGGCGCGCTGCTCTCCATGATCTCGGTACGCGACCTCCTGCGCGTCGAGCTGCACGCGCGCCGCGAGGAGATCCGTTACCTGCGCGAGTACCTGTTCAGCGGGCCTGCCGAAGCCGTCCACGTCTGAACGGCGGCCCTTCTTCTCTCCAGCTCTCCAGCACGGGTGTTGTGTGCCAAACAGCGTCGGTGGCGCACAGCGGACAGTCACGCGGGCCTGCCCACGATAGGCTGAACACACAACACACCCGTGCAGGAGAACCACCGTGAAGACGCAGATCGCTCGGTCCCTTAGCGCCGCCGCACTCGCCATCGCCCTGCTGAGCGGCTCCACCGCCGCCTTCGCCGCCACGCCGGCCACGACCCCTGCCTTCTACGACGACGACAACGCGGTGGAAGAGGGCGAGTACACCGCCGAGGGGCTGGAGTACGGCGCTGCCGCCCTGGGCGTCGGAGCGGCGGTCGTCGGGGCGGCGGCCGGCAGCACCGTCGAGGGCCAGACGACGGCCGAGGGCCTCGCCATCGGCGCGACGGCGGTCGGCGGCGTGGCTGCGCCCATCGTGCGGATCGCGACCCGCTGATCGGGCCATCGGGCCAGTCAGGCCACCCGACTCGCTCAGCGCAACGCGGCCCCGGCGAAGATGCCGGGGCCGCGTTGCGCTTGAGGACGATACGGCGAAAGATGCCCCGGCGTCTCAGATCGATTGACGCGGCCACCGGCGCACGGTACCCTGACGACGGAGACTTCTGGACATTCGGAGGCGTCGTTGGCTTCGGGCATGCGCGCACTCGTCCTCCTGCTGCTGACCTGCCTCGTCGTGCCGCTGGCCGCCGCCTGCGCGCCGGCCGCCCCGCCGGCCGCGCCCGGCCCCGCGCCGACCTCTGCGGTGGCATCGCCGCCCACGCCCGCCGCGGCCGCTCCCACCACCCCGTCCTTGCCGACGCAGGGGCCACTCCCCACCGCTGCCGCCGCCGGAGTCGCCGCCCCGAAGCCAACGTTGGCCCCCGGCGGGAAGCCCGGCGGCGCCATGACCCTGGCGCAGACCAGTGACGGCGTCTCCATCCACCCGTACATGATCTCCGACACGGCTTCGCGGGCGTACCAGAGCATGGTCTACGGCGCGGGCCTGACCACCATCGACCCGCAGACCTTGCAGACGATCCCCGAGGCCGCGAAGAGCTGGAGCGTCTCCGACGACAAGCTGACCTACACGTTCATCCTGCGCGACGATCTGCTCTGGAGCGACGGCAGGCCGATCACGTCGGCAGACTACAAGTGGACGTTCGAGCAGGCCAGCAAGCCCGAGAACAAGTACCCCTACATCTCGAACCTCCAGGGGATCGCCACCTACGACGCCCCGGACCCGAAGACCATCGTCGTCAAGCTCAAGGAAGCCATCGTCGTCGGGATCGAGACCGCCGACGCGGTCGTGCCGCTGCCGAAGCACATCTGGGAGACGCTCGACTGGAGCGATCCTCAGAAGAACCCGCAGATCATGGCGCCGACGGTTGGCTCCGGTCCGTATCTCCTGAAGGAGTGGCAGCGCGACACCCGTGCCGTCTTCGTCGCCAACGACAAGTACTACGACGGCCGTCCGCTGATCGACACGGTGACGTACCGCATCGTGCCGAACCAGGAGATCGCCTACCAGATGCTCAAGACGGGCGAGATCGACGTCGCCAGCTTCACGCCCGACAACTACGAAGAGGCGAAGAAGCTGCCGAACGCCACGGTCTACGAGTGGTGGCCGGCCGCTGCAAGCTGGCGCTATCTCGGCTTCAACCTGCGCCGCCCGACGCTCCAGGACGTGCAGGTTCGCCATGCGCTCACCTACGCGATTGACCGCGACGCCATCGCCAAACACGTGATGCTGGATCTCGCCCGGCCGACCTACTCAGCGTTCCCGCCGACCAGCTGGGTCTACAACCCTGACGTGCCGCGCTACGACTTCGACCCTGAGAAGGCGAAGTCGCTGCTGGATCAGGCCGGCTGGAAAGCCGGGCCGGGCGGCGTGCGGCAGAAGGACGGCAAGCCGCTCAAGCTGCGCCTGATCTACGGCCCGAACACCAGCAAGACCGTCGAGCGCATCGCCTCTGTCGTGCAGCAAGCCTGGAGCGACGTCGGCGTTGAGGTGGACGTGCAGGGTCTGGAGTGGGCCACCTACCTGTCTCAGCTCCGCACCGACCCGTTTGACTGGGATGTCCACGTGGGGGCCTGGAGCGCCCCCATCGAGCCGCACTGGATGAACCAGATCTGGCGCGAGGACTCGATTCCCCAGCTCAACCAGACGGCGTACGTCAGCAAGCGCGTCGAAGAGCTGTTCAACCTCGGCGTGCGCGAGTTCGACCGCGAGAAGCGGAAGGCGATCTACCAGGAGATCCAGACGATCCTCTCCACGGATGCGCCGTACGCCTTCCTGACGTTCGACAAGTCGTACACGGGCGTCAACAACCGCATCGGCGGCATCGAGCCGACGGCCATCGGCATCGGCTACAACCGCGACCGCTGGTTCATCAAGTAGCGTTGTGAACCCTGGGCTCACGCGCTACGTCGCTCGACGGCTCATCCAGGCCGTCTTCCTGATGCTGCTCATCACGGTGCTCAACTTCGTCATCATGCGGCTGGCCCCGGGCGGCCCGGCCCAGTTCGCCGAAGACCCCCGCATCAGCAACGACGTCCGCGAGGCCATGCTCGAGTCGTACGGTCTCAACGATCCGCTGCCGGTCCAGTACGTCAAGTGGCTCCGCAACGTCGTGCTGCTCGACTTCGGCTACTCGTTCATCGACCGGCGGCCCGTGCTGGAGAAGATCCTCGAACGTATACCCGCCAGCTTCCAGTTGTCGATTGGGGCGTTCCTCCTCGGGCTGCTCGGCATCCCGCTCGGCATCTTCGCAGCGCTTCACCGGGGCCGCTGGCCCGATCAGCTGGTCCGCATCTTCACCGTGATGGGCAACGCTGTGCCGCACTGGTGGCTCGGGCTGATGCTGCTCGTACTGAGCGCCACCTACTTACGGATCTTCCCGCTCGGCGGCATGTACACCGAGGGCAACGACACGCTCCTGAATCGCCTCTGGCACCTGATCCTGCCCTGGACCATCGGCGCGCTCGGCGGCTGGATCGGCTATTCGCGTTACGTGCGGTCCGAGATGCTGGACGTGCTCAGCCAGGACTACGTCCGCACCGCCCACGCCAAAGGGCTCGACAGCCAGACTGTCCTCTACGTGCACGCCCTTCGGAACGCCCTGGTCCCCCTGGCGACGATGTTCGGCCCGACACTCGTCGGTCTGCTCTCCAGCGGCGTCCTTTTCGAGGTCACCTTCAGCTGGCCGGGCCTCGGGCGGATGGCGGTGGACGCCGCGTTCCAGCGCGACTACCCGGTCCTGATGGGCCTCGCCACCATCTTCCCGTTCCTGGGCATCCTCGCCAACCTGCTCTCTGACGTGACCTACGGCTGGGTCGATCCGCGCGTGCGCTATGAGTGACGACGCGGCCAGCATCCCCAGGCGTGCGCACCCTGGCCAAGGAGTCGTCGTCGCGTCGGCCAGCCTGACAGCCGGCCGGGCCGGGCAGTCCGGGGCGGCGCGCGGCTACGTCGCCGCCACCTGGGTTCGGCTGCGGCGAGATCGGTTGTCGATGGCCGCACTCGGATTGCTGATCGCCATCGTGCTGCTGACCGTCGCCGGGCCGCCGGTCGTCCAGCACACGCTCGGCCTCGATCCGTTCCGCCAGACGCTCACCCGGCGCTACCAGCCACCGTCCGCGACCTACCCGTTCGGCACCGACGACCTCGGCCGCGACGTGCTCTCACGGACGCTGATCGCCGGTCGGGTCTCGTTCACCATCGGACTGGTGATCGCGCTGGTGTCGTTGGTCGTCGGCGTACCGGTTGGGCTGGCGTCAGGGTACTACGGCGGGCGCTTCGACGACGTCTCGAATGCCGTCATCCAGACGTTGGCAAACATCCCGACCATGTTCCTGCTGATCCTGCTGGCCGCGATGTTCCGCTCGGCGCAGCTTCCGTTCGACGTGCCGTGGACGTTCGTCATGGCGGTCATCATCGGGCTGCTCGGATGGATGGGGACGGCTCGGCAGGTGCGCGGCCGGGCCCTCTCCGTGCGCGAGTGCGACTACATCCAGGCCGCCCGAGCGCTCGGCGCATCGGACAGCCGCATCATCGCGCGGCATCTGCTCCCGAACGTCTTCTCGCTGGTGACCGTCATCGCCGGCTTCGACATCGCCGGCGGCATCCTGGCCGAAAGCGGTCTCAGCTACCTCGGACTCGGGGTGCAGCCCCCCACAGCCTCCTGGGGCAACATGCTCGGCGCGTCGTTGGAGAACGTCTCACGAGCGCCCTGGCTGGTCGCCTTCCCGGGCCTGGCGATCTTCCTGACCACGCTCGCCATCTTCCTGCTCGCCGACGGGCTCCGCGACGCCCTGGACCCCCGCCTGCGCTCCTGACCCCAGACCACCCGGCGCCAGCTCACCCGGTTCGCTTCGCAGCGGATCGCGGAAACTCGGCCCAATCTGTCGCCGATTTGACATCGGCGGGCCGCGAAATCGGGTACAGTTCGCGGGTTGCGTGCGTTGTGCGCGCAGGAACGGCAGTCCAGGCCATCCCCCGGATTGTTGGACAGTCGTTCAACGAGAGCCCGCACCGGGCGACTTCGGCGGCGATTCGTTGATGAGATCGCCGTCTGACATCGAGGAGAGTTCATCATGTCCGAGAACATCGTGACCGCTGCCGAGACCCGCGCTCAAGCGACTGCCACTGTCGAGGCGCCGCGGACCTACCCGATGGGGCGGAGGCCGGGCGGTGACAGGTCGGCCATCTCGGCTCGGATCGCCTCGGTCCAGGCTGAGCTGGCTGCCGGCAACGTCACCTCGGCGGTCAAGACCGCCCGCTACGTCAGCGGCCACTGCGCCCGCCACGGCGAGCAGCGCGTCGCCAGCCTCGTGCGGCACGCCGTCCGCGCGACGCACAACGGCCAGCACACCGAGGCCCACAACCTGCTGGCCGAGGCGGACAGCCACCTGTCCGACATCTAGCCCCGCTCGGGGAACGGAGAACACGAGACGCCGCCGGCAGTGCCGGCGGCGTCTCTGCATGTTCGGGTGCGGTCTTCCTCAGCCGGTGGCGACCTTCCGCACGTACCGCCGCAGGAACCGGTCGATCCGGTCCAGCTCATCCGTGACCGTGGCCAGCCGCCGCCAGCCATGCCCCTCGCCCTCGTACACCTTCATCTCGACCGTGCGCCCCTTGCGCTGGAGCGTGTCGTAGATCGTCTGGCTCTGGGCCAGCGGCACCACATCGTCCTTGTCCCCCTGCAGGATCAGCAGCGGCCGGGTGATCTTGTCGGCGTGGGTCTGCGGCGAGCGCTCGGTGTAGCGGTCGTAGGTGGCCGGCAGCAGCCCTACGATCGAGTCGAGGTAGTGGGCCTCGAAGCGATGGGTGTCCTCCGAGAGCGAGAACAGGTCGGCCACGCCGTAGAGGTCCACGCCAGCCGCGAAGACCTCCGGATGGAGCGCCATGCTCAGCAGAACGGTGTACCCGCCGGCGCTGCCGCCCATCACGACCATCCGCCGGCCGTCCACCCGACCCCGCTGCGCCAGCTCCTGCGCGCCCGAGACGGTGTCTTCCACGTCGTGGACACCCCAGTTCTCGTGGAGCGCCTGCCGGTACGCCCGCCCGTAGCCGGCGCTGCCCCGGTAGTTCACTTGCAGAATCGCCCAGCCGCGATCCAGCCAGTACGCCGTCCGCGCGTCGAAGCCGGCCTCGACGATCCCGGTTGGGCCGCCGTGGACGCGCACGATCACCGGCGGCGGTCCGGCAGCTGGGTCGTGGCCGGGCGGTGCGTAGAACAGCCCGTGTACCGTCTCGCCGTCCGACGACGTCCAGGTAACCGCTTCCGGAAGCGGCGTGGCAGCCACCTCGAAGCCGGCCGCCGCGCCCTCGGCCACCGCCGTCAGGCTGCCATCCGCGACACTCAGTGTGGCGAGGCACGTCGGGGCGTCGGCCCGGCCCCAGACCGCCGCCAGCCGGTCCCCGGCCGGTGACCACGCCACCGCCTGCACCGAGCCATCTTGCGGCCCGCACGCGCGCATCTCACCAGCAGCTATATCCACCAGGTGCACGCCCGAGAACCCCGCCTCACTGCGGATCACCGCGATCTGCCGGCCGTCCGGCGACCACGCGTACCGCTGGCCGCCCGGCCCCCAGGTCGGGCCGCCCTGCTCGGCGGCATCCTCAACCAGCTGGCGGCGCTCGCCGGTGGCGAGGTCGTAGAGCCACAGGTTCCACCAGCCGCCCCGGTCAGAGAGATACGCCAGCAGCCTGCCATCCGGGCTGAGGCGCGGCTGGATCGCGGACACCGGCTCGCCGGAGCCGGGCGCGCTGCCGTCCACCACCTCGGGCTGGCGGCCCGGCCGGCACAGCCAGACGCGGCTCGCGTCCCAGGCCATGTCCGGGACGCTCCACTCCTGCCACGCGACGGAGCCATCTGCCGAGATGGTCGGGTCGAACACGAAATCGCCGGCCCGTGACACGCGGCGCGGCCACTCCTCGCCGCTCGCATCGACCACCACGATATGCTGGTCGTGCTTGCCGCTCACCATGCAGGCGATCCACCGGCCGCCCGGCGCGGCGGCCGGGGCGGCAACCCGCCCGGTCAGGCTCGTCAACTGGCGCGCCGGGCCGCCGCTCACCGCTTGCGCGTACAGCTGCCCCGCGGGCGGCGCGACGTAGATGACCGTCTCGGCGTCCAGCCAGTTGAGGACGCCGCCGCCATACGATGCTGTCGGCTGGGCGCCAGGATCGGCGGTCAGCCGGCGGACCGGGCCGCGCCCATCGGCCCGCGCCAGCATGACATCGCCCCGTCCGTCGAAGCTCTCCAGGTAGGCCAGCCAACGCCCGTCCGGCGACCAGTGCGGCTCCGCCAGCGCCCGCACGCGGGCAACCATCCCCGCCGTGACCTTCATCGTCTCCATCCTTTCCACCACCCTGCCCCTGGGCTCGATACCGTTTTTCGAATCGCGACGCGCGTAGCCCGCTATACTGGCCGGCGTGGAAGGGTACCGCTCACCGTACTCGGGCTGACAACGACGACGCTCCGAGATTTGTGCGGTCTGTACACGGCCAACGGCGTGCCGTGTCCGTATGCTCAGTGCGATCTCATCCAGGATGTTGGCGCCTTGGCGAATCGGTTGAGCACCCATCCGAAGGGGTCGAGTGCTCGTTGGACAGGTGGCCGGATCGGCGTCCTGCCGTCGGTCACGAGGCGAAAGGGAGCAGGGCAGATGCCGTCTCACGACAGGCCTTTGGGGCGACGACACCTGAGCCGCCGAGGATTCCTCACGGCGTTTGCGGCGCTGAGCGGTGGCCTCGCGTTGAGCGCTGCCTGCGGGCAGCCGGCAGCGCCGGCCAAGCCGGCCGAGAGCAAGCCCGCCGAGACCAAGCCCGCCGAGACCAAGCCGGCCGAGACCAAGCCGGCAGCCGCCGCCCCGACGCAGGCCGCGCCCGCCGCCAAGCCGGCCGAGTCCAAGCCGGCCGAGTCCAAGCCGGCCGAGGCCGCGAAGCCTGCCGCCTCCGGCGAGGCCCCGAAGAAGGGCGGCACCATGCGCGTCGGCTTCTACGTCGAGGCCGCCACCATGGACCCGCACCTGTCCGGCAGCAAGATCGACCGGCAGGTCTACCACAACCTCTTCGAGCCGCTGCTGGTCCTGGACACGAAGCTCCAGATCAAGCCCGGCCTGGCCGAGTCGTGGTCCCAGCCCGACCCGAAGACCATCGTCTTCAAGCTGCGCCAGGGCGTCAAGTTCCACGACGACACGGAGTTCGACGCCGAGAGCGTCAAGTTCAACTTCGACCGCATGCAGAATCCAGAGACCAAGTCGCTGCGGACCGGCGAGATCGCCAACGTCCAGAACGCCGAGGTTGTGGACAAGTACACGGTCAAGCTCAACCTCAAGAAGCCCGACGCCGCCCTGCTGGCCACCCTCACCGACCGCGCCGGCATGATCATCTCGCCGGCCGCCGTCAAGAAGTTCGGCGCCGATCTGCAGCGCAACCCGGTCGGCACTGGCCCCTTCCAGTTCGTCGAGTGGGTCAAAGACGACCACCTGTCCCTGAAGCGCTTCGACGGCTACTGGAACAAGACCGGCGGCCCGTACCTGGACGGCATCCGCTACCGCCCCATCCCCGACGACACCGTCAAGACCCAGAGCCTGGTGGGCGGCGAGATCGACGTCATGGATTACGTCGCGCCGCGTGACGTCGCCATGCTCAAGGGCAACGCGAACGTCCAGGAAGTCGATGTCGAGTCGCTGGCAACCTTCAACTACCAGTTGAACACGACGCGCGCGCCGTTCGACAAGAAGGAGCTGCGGCAGGCCGTGGCCTACGCCCTGGACGTAACGGCCATCGTCAAGGGCGTCTGGCTGAACGTCGGCGTACCGTCCAACGGACCGATCGCGCCATCGTCGTGGGCCTACGACAGCTCGATCAAGCCGATCCAGCGCGACGTGGCGAAGGCGAAGGAGCTGCTCAAGGCTGGCGGCAAGCCAGACGGCTTCACCTTCAACTGCATCACCAACAACATCCCGATCAACGTCCAGGAAGCCGAGGCGATGAAGGCGCAACTGGCCGAAGTCGGGATCACGATGGAAGTGACGCTGGTCGACTCGGCCCGTCTGGCCGCCGACCAGAACGCCCGCAACTTCGACATGACGAGCTACCAGTGGAGCGGCCGGCCGGACCCAGACGGCAACACGTTCCAGTTCTTCAAGACCCAGCCGGGATCGGGCGTCAACTTCGCCGGCTACTCGAACCCGAAGGTGGACGAGATCCTGGACAAGACCCGCGAGGTCTCGGATCAGGCCGAGCGCAAGAAGCTGTACAGCGAGCTGGTGAAGATCCTCCAGGAGGACATGCCCTGGATCTTCATCCTCCACCCCATCGAGCCGAAGGCGTTCAGCCCGAAGGTCCAGGGGTACGACCCGATCCCAGACGGAATGATCCGCTTCAAGGACATGTGGCTGAAGTAGCGGGGGCCTGGGTTTCAGGTTTCAGAGGACGTATCTCCAGAAACCTGAAACCCGACACCCCGGAGGGCGCATGGGAACACTGATCTCCCGTCGGCTCGCCGCGATGATCCCCGTCCTGGTGCTGGTGACGTTCGGCGTGTTCGCCCTGATCCACCTGACGCCGGGAGATCCGATCGACGCCATGATGGCCGAGTCGTACGATCCGGCCGCCAAGGAGCGGATCAGACTCGAGCTTGGCCTGGATCAGCCGATTCATGTCCAGTACGTCACCTGGATCGGCAAGGTCGTTCAAGGCGACTTCGGCCGGTCGATTCGTGACAACCAGCCGGTCATCGAGAACGTCAGCCGTCGCATCGGCGTCAGCCTCCAGCTGGCGCTCTTCGCGATGGTCATCTCGCTGGCCGTGGCATTTCCCATCGGCATCCTCTCGGCCTCGCACCGCAACTCCCCGATTGACGGCTTCGGCACCATGTTCGCCCTGTTCGGCATCTGCATGCCGAACTTCTTGATCGCCCTGCTCCTGATCTACCTGTTCGGCGTCTCGCTGCGCTGGCTGCCGATCTCCGGGTACGTCGCTCCGGCAGACGGCGGGGTGTTGGGCACGATCCGCTCGCTGACGCTGCCGGCGGTCACGCTCGGGCTGGCGCTCGCAGCCGTGGTCACCCGGACACTGCGCTCCAGCCTGCTCGAGACCCTCAACGAGGACTACGTCCGCACCGCCCGCGCGAAAGGCCTGTCAGAACAACTGGTGATCCGCCGCCACGCCCTCAAGAACGGCCTGATTCCGGTGGTGACCGTGCTCGGGCTGCAGTTCGGATCGCTGATCGGCGGCGCGGTCATTACCGAGTACGTCTTCGCCCTGCCGGGCATCGGACGGCTCGTCGTCGACTCGGTGTTCTCGCGCGACTATCCGCTGGTGCAGGGCGTCATCCTGCTGATCGCCATCGGCTTCGTGCTGTGCAACCTGCTCGTCGATATCGTCTACGGCTGGCTCGACCCGAGGATTCGGTATGGCTGAACGAGCGATCTCCCTGGAAGCGCCCCTCGCTCCCGTCGCGCCGGCCCGCCCGCGCAGCCGCCGATTCGCGATGCTCCGGCGGGCGCTGACCGCGCGCGGCGCGCCGTTCGGCGGCCTCGTGTTGCTCGCCGTCGTGCTGATGGCGCTGCTGGCCTCAGCGCTCGCCCCCTATGACCCGCTCAAGCAGGATCTCTCGAACATCCTGCTGCCGCCGAGCGCTGACCACTGGCTGGGCACCGACAACCTCGGGCGTGACGTCGTCTCGCGCATGATCCACGGCACGCGTGTCTCGCTGATCGCCGGGCTGGCGTCGGTGGCGCTGGCCGTCGTCGCCGGGTCGCTGCTCGGCCTGAGCGCCGGGTTCGCCGGCGGCACGTACGACAGCATCGTCATGCGGCTGATCGACGCGATCCTCTCCTTCCCGGCCCTCGTGCTGGCGCTGGCGCTCGGCGCGGTCATGGGAGCCGGCCTGAGCGGCGTGGTGATCGCCCTGGGCGTCGTCTACACCCCGACGTTTGCCCGGCTGATGCGCGGCCAGGTGCTGACCGTCCGCGAGCGCGAGTACGTCCAGGCCGCGCGGGTGCTCGGCTCGCCAGGCTGGCGCATCGTTCGGCAGCACGTCCTGCCGAACGTGGCCACGCCCATCGTGGTGCAGGCCTCGCTCTCCGTCGCCTTCGCGATCCTGGCGGAAGCGTCGCTCTCGTTTCTGGGACTCGGCGTGCGCCCGCCGGAGCCAAGCTGGGGTGGGATGATCAACCAGGGGCGCGGCTACCTCCAGCAAGCGCCGTGGATCGTGTTCGGGCCGGGCGCGGCGCTGTTCGTCACGGTCCTGGGCCTGAACTTCGTCGGCGACGCGATCCGCGACGCTCTGGACCCGCGCATCCGGGTCTAGCAGGGGCGCCGGGCCTCATATCCGCCTGCCCGATTCCTGACAGTACGGCCCCCTACATACGTGAGATGTCCGGTCGGCCCGCTCCACAATCGGCGGCCCCATGTCGAATCCCGACATTTCGTCGGCACCGGCGGGAACCGAACCGCCGCTGCCGGCGTCCAGTCCCAGAGACATGAACTGGCTCGCCGGGTGAACACCCGCGTGCTCCAGGCGCGGATCATGTCCTGGCGCGAGGGGGACGTCAGATACGGTCGGGAACCTGACTCCAGGCCAGCCCCACGACGTCACCTCAGACCGTGCATCATCCTTCGACGGAGGTCGCCCTTGTTGCTGCTGCGCATGCTCGGACTCCTACTCAGCTCACTCATCCTGGTGGCGCCGCTCATCCTCACCGGTGCTTCCACGTCGTACGCCGCCGAGGATCCCTGCCCTGAGCCGAACGACTCGTTCCAGGCAGCCTGCTTTCTCGGCCAGGACAGCGACGCATTCGGCTATCTCTCGGCCTCGAACGACGTCGATGCCTACCGGATCGAAGTCCTGGATTTCAACGCCACCGTGCGTCTCCGCCTCGTGGAGCGGCCCGGCCCGTACCAGATCGAGCTGGCAGACTGGAACGGGAAGATCGTCGTCGGCAGCGGGACCGGCGGCGTCATCGAGACGAAGCTCACGTCGCCCGGCGCGTACTACGTGTTCGTGCACGCTGCGAACGGCCCTGCCAGCGCTTCGGCGCCCTACCGGCTGAGCCGTGAGCTTCAGTACCCTGGCGCGAAGGCGCCTGACATCCTCTACTCGAACGAGCTACGCTTCGGCGCGGAGCCGGAGGAGAAGGTCGATACCGGGGCCGAGTACTCGTCCGAAGGCAGCAAGTTCACGATTCGGATGCTTGAGGCCGGTACGCCAGACACGACCAAGTTTGCCGCCTCGCTCTGGGGGCCGGAGCTGTCAGACTTCACCCTCACCGTGGACACGCGGATGCAGTCACAGGGCCTGGCTGGATACCATCTGTCGTTCCGCATCACCGAAAACAGCGGCTACGTCCTGCTCGTCACCGCTGCCCGTGCCATCGCGCTGGGGCGCACCGGCTCTGGCGACGCCCAGATCCTGGCCCACGCGATGCCAAAATCGCTCGATCTTGAGGGCGGCGTCAACCGCACGACGATTCGCTGCGTCGGCGACGAGATCCGCGTCTGGATCAACGGAGAACAGGTGATCCGGGTGCGGGATGACGGCCCCCGCGCCGGCCGGTTCGGCTTCGGCGCTGCGACGGCCGGCCCGCCCCCGACCATCACCTTCGACAACATCCTGGCGACGACGCCTGGCGGCCCGTAGTCGTTCGAGAATCGTGGGGGGTGGGTCGTGGATAGTACGTCGGAGAGATAGCGTTCCACGACTCATCGCCCTCTACCTGAGGGTCACTTCCCGCCCGGACTGGCTCGACCACAGCGCCGCCGCCAGCACTTCCTGCACGTCGCGGCCAAGCTGCGGCGCGAGCAACCCCTCCACCGGCCGGCCATCGCGGAGGCGGGTCAGGAAGTAGGTCGGGCCGTCCGTGGCGTCGGACGGCAGCGGCGGCGGATCGAGCAGTCGCCGCCCGTCAGCCGTCAGGATCTCGACCTGCCCCAGACCCGACGTACCACCCTCACGGGCTGCCTTCGGCTGGTGCACCAGCAGCGTCCCCCGGTCGCCGTAGACAATCAGCCCGTACGGCGGCTGGTTCCCGATAGTCGTCCAGGACGCTTCGAGCAGGCCGAGTGAGCGCGGGTACTTCAAGATGACGATGGCATTGTCCTCGGAGGCGAGGCCCTCCTTGCGGAGATGCGCGGCCACCGCCGTCACCGAAGTCGGCCGGCCCAGCAGCGAGAGCGTCAGCAGCGCGCCGTAGCCGCAGTAGTCGATCAGCGCACCGCCGCCATTCTTCTCGGCGTCGTACAGCCAGCCGCAGAACTGCGGCGAGCAGCCGTACTCGACGGGACCGACGTGCCCCCCGCGATGGCTCACCTGGACCGGCTCGCCGATGACGCCCTCGCGGATCAGTCCCAACGCCTGCATGATGGCCGGGCGCCACGCCGTCGGCCAGTTCACCATCAGCGGCACGCTCGCCCGCGCCGCGACGCTCAGCAGCGAGTCCGCGCCCGGCAGGTCCGCCGCCATCGGCTTCTCGATCATCGTCGGAAGCTGCCGTTCGAGCGCCCGCTTCGCCAGCTCGACCGACAGCCTGTTGTCGGCGTAGACAAAGACCGCGTCGAGATCGCCGCGCTCAAGCAGGTCGTCAAACGACTCGTGCACCTCGATCTCGCCCTGCTCCTGCGCCAGCCGGGCGCGCAAGGCCGGGTCTGGCTCGGCCACGGCGGCCAGCACGCCGACGCTGCCCGCCGCGAGGGCCTTCAGGTTCGGCCAGATATGGTCGTGTGAGAGTCCCAGGACGCCAACGCGCAGCACCATCAGATCGCTCCAGCGCGGCCCTCGCTGGGATGAGGGACTCCGCGAGGAGGAGACGATAGCAGGCCCGGGCGGCCGGTTTCAGCGACCCACGACCCACGACCCACGACCCACGACCCACGACCCACGACCCAACCCTACTGCGCCGTCACCCGGATCGTGGCGCTGCTCTGGAGCGTCGGCTCAGGATGCGAGCGGTCAGGATAAGGCTGCACGTCTGCCAACTCCAGCGTGTAGCGGTCCACCCGCGCGTCCAGAGCAGACGGCCCCTGCCGGCCGGGCATCAGCGTCGCCGCCACGTCACCCCGGTCTGCGCCGTCCAGTTCCACATGCAGCGCCACAACCGCGCGCCCCGACCAGACACACAGAACATCCTTCGGGCAGCGGCTGTCTTCGGTGATCGCCAGCAGCGTGACCACCAGCGCCCCGTCGTCGAGGGTCGCGGAGTCGCCAACGCGCAGCATCAGGTCGGCCGGCGTGGTCAGCTTCGGCGACAGACCAGGCGTCACTGTCAAGCCCTGCTCCTGCTCAGCAGCCGACGCCGTCAGGCTCGCCAGCCCGATCATGAGGCCGACCACCGCCAGCACCAGGGCGTGCATCACGCCCCGCAGCGCCCACGCGCGCAGCCGCACACGTCCCACACCGAGTCCGTTCATGCCGTTCGCCCCCTATCTGCCCGACCATCCGTCAAGATCGGGGCCAGAAGACCGTTACAGCATGGACGCTCGTGGCCGCCGGCAGGTTCCGAAGCTCAGCACGTGTGCCAGCGGAGAAGTCGCACTACTGTCAGCCTGAGCGAATCGAGCTTGCGAGAGAAGCGAAGGACCTCACCCGCTGACGCGAGCGTTGACGGTCAGCGGGTGAGGTCCTTCGCGGCGCCCAGGATGACATTATGACATTGGATGTTGCGCTCTTTGCACAACGTGACGGCGGCCCGTCTCCCCCTCTCCCGCGCACCGGGAGAGGGATGTCGATGCAGTCGGTATTTGCGCCGCGCAGCGGAGGGGCAGGGGAGTGAGGGCCTTCGGTCCGGGATGATGGCCTCGCTGCGAGCGCGACTCAGTGCTTCAGCGCGCCCGCCGTCAGCCCCTCGATGAACTGTTGCTGGAAGATGAAGTACAGGATCAGCACCGGCATCGAGAACAGCACCAGCGCCGCCGCCAGCAGCCCGTAGTTCCCGTAGAACTCGCTCGAGATCAGCGCGTAGATGCCCGTCGGCAACGTCCGCATCGAGCTGTCGGTGATGAACGTCAGCGCGAACAGGAACTCGTTCCAGTTCTGCAAGAACAGGAAGATCGAGATCGTCGCGATGGCCGGGCGGGTCAGCGGCAGCATGATCTGCCAGAAGATCCGGAAGTCGTTCGCCCCGTCGATGCGGGCCGCCTCTTCCAGCTCGCGCGGCAACTCCTCGAAGAACGCCTTCATGATGTACGTGCCGAACGCCAGCCCGAACGCCGTGTACGGCCCGATCAGCGCCAACGGCGTGTTCATCAGCCCGAGCCAGCGCAGGTTCACGAACAGCGGGATCAGCGCGATCTGGATCGGGATCGTCAGGCCGATCAGGATCAGCGCGTAGATGTACGCCTTGCCGAAGAACTCCAACCGCCCCAGGCCGTACCCGGCCAGCGCCGAGATCGCCACCGTCACGATCATCGAGCCGCCTGAGATGTAGATGCTGTTCCAGTACAGCGTCCCGATCTTCGTGGCAACCCAGGCCTCAGGGTAGTTCGCCAGCCGCACCGGCCACGCGATCAGCGTCCCGTTGAAGATCTGCTGGTTGTCCATCAGCGACAGGCTGAACAGGTACAGGAACGGCGCAATCGACACGACCAGCGCCGACAGCAGCACGACCCAGCCCGCCAGATAGGCAGGCTCGAACCTGGACCCGGCCTTCGCACCGGCGGCAGGCAGCGCGGGACTCATCACGGTCATCCTGCCTCCCTTACCGCTCGCGCAGCAGGAACGTCTGTAGCTGCGAGGTTCCCATGATCACCAGCACCATGATCACCGCCAGCGCCGATGCGATCCCCATCTCGTTCAGGTCGAACGCATGGCGGTAGAGCATCGTCGCGAAGACCTCCGTCGAGTAGGTCGGGCCGCCGCGCGTCATGATGTAGACCAGGTCGAACACCTTGAGCCCGCCGATGACCGAGAGCACCGTGGCGATGCCGATGATCGGCTTCATCAGCGGCGTCACGACCTGCAGCGTGAGCTGACGGCGGTTCGCGCCGTCGCAGCGCGCTGCTTCCAACACCTCTTGCGGCAGCCCCTGCAACCCCGCCAGCAGGATCACCAGGCTGAACCCGATGTTCTTCCAGATCGACACGAAGATCACCGCCGGCAGCGCCGTCGTCGTGTCCGCCAGCCACGGATGCGCGAACGCCCCCAGGCCGACGTTCCGCAGGAAAGTATTCAGGAACCCGGCGTTCGGCTCCAGAATCCGCTGGAAGATCAGCGTCACGACGATCAGCGACATGACGACCGGCACGAAGAACATCGTGCGGAGGAACGAGCGCCCGGGGATGTTCTGGTTCAGCAACAGCGCCAGCATGAAGGCAATGGTGACCTCAATCGGCGTCCGCACCACCACAAACAGGATCGAGTTGAGCGCGACCTTCCAGAACACCGGGTCGCGGACCAGCTCGCGGTAGTTGTTCAGACCGACGAAATCGCCCCACTCGGGCGTGAAGCCGTTCCACTCGTAGAAGCTCAGCGCCAGCGAGTAGAACGCCGGGTAGAGGATGAACGCGCACAGCACGAGCAGGGCCGGCCCCACGAACGCGTAGGCCGTGAGCGTCCGACCGATGTGCCGCCGCCGCGCCGGTGCTGCCACGGCGCGGTGAACGGCGACCGAATCAGCCAACGGTGAACTTCCTCTCGCCGGCCTTCTTGGAGGCCGCCTCGACCTCTTCCATCACCTGCTTCGCGTTCTTGCTGCCCGAGTAGACAGCCTGCCAGCCCTGGTACATCGCCTCCTGGACGGCCGGCGTGAAGAGGACACGGGTGGTGCCCGTCGGCTGGAGCTTCAGGAACTCGGGGTAGAGCGGGTCCTTCAGCTTGTCCATCTGGTAGGCCAGCGCATCGGCGTTGATCGGGCCGTTCGGCGAGATGCCGAGCGCGCCGCTGTAGGTCACCTTGCCGCGCACGCCAGTCAGCGCACGGACCATCTCGAAGGCCAGCTCCGGGTTCTTGCTCCGGGAGTTCACCGTCAGCGTAATGCCGACCGAGCTGAGCACCGGCTTCGGTCCGCCGGCCGTGAAAGCCGGGAACGGAATGATGCCCATGTCGAAGTCCGGCGGGATCGCCGCGCGGATCGAGGTCCGCAGCCACTGGCCGCCCCAGAGCATCGCCGCCTTGCCCGTCGCGAAGATGCCGACCGAGTCTGGCTCCTTGATGCCGATAGCGCCCTTGATGATCAGGTCCGACTTGATGATCTCCTCGGTCTTCTCGGCCACCTGCATCATCTCGGCGCCCGTCCATTCGAGCTTGCCGAGATCGGCGTCGCGCATCTTGATGTCCTGCTTCAGGCCACCAGCGGCGGTGTAGAAGGGGAAGATCGGCCAGTTGCGGTCGTGGCCGGCCGCCGTGACCACCGGGGCGACGCCCTTGCCGTTGAAGACCGGCGCGAGCTTCTTCATGTCGTCCCAGGTCTCGGGCGGCTGCACCCCCGCCTCGGCGAACAGCTTCTTGTTGTAGAAGACCACCACCGTGTTGGTGACGACCGGAACCGAGACGGTCTGGCCGTTGATGGTGAGCAGCTGGAGCGCGTTCGGCCAGAAGCTGTCCTTGAACTCCTTGTCCTGCTCGAAGAACTTGTTGAACGAGATGACGCCGCCGCTGTTCAGGTAGTCGACGCCGTCCGCGCCCGGCTCCACCCCGATGATGTCCGGCGTCGGGCTGTTCGCCGCCAGCGCCGCCTTGACCGCCGTGCGCTGGTCGTTCAGGTTCGGGTAGGCCGTGATCTCCAGCGAGACGTTCGGATCGCCCTTGGCCTTGTACTCCTCGCCAATCGCCTTCTGCACGTCGTTGTGGAAGCCGGCCCAGTGCCAGAAGGTGATCGTCGTCGGGCCGCCGGCCTTGGCTGTCGGCGCCTTGAACGGCATCGGATTGTCAGCGCCCGTCGCCCCCGGAGAGGGCGAAGCGGCCACGGCCGGCTGGCCTCCGCCGATGCCCGCGCCCGTCACCGGCGTCCCGGCCGGCTTCGCAGCGGCCGGCGAGGCTGCCGCTGCCGCCGGCGCGGCCGGCTTCGTCTCGGCCGGCTTCGATGACTCGGCAGGCTTGGCAGCGGGCGCCGCCTGGCCGCACGCCACGAGGGCCACCGGCAGTGCGGCGACCAGGGTCTGAAGAACCATACGACGCGAGTAGCGAGCCACGCTGCTTCCCTCCACACTGCGCGCCGACATCGAAGCCGGCGAACGATCCCCACGAGCGTCTACGCCCCGGTATTCGGGTCTGCACAACCGAGTCAGGGAAGCATCGCCCGCACGGCTGACGCGCTTCTCGGCCGCCCATCGATCACCATCCCAGATGACCCGACGTCGATTGATGCAATCAATGAACCAATGTGCGGGCAGTATAACGGCGGCCTTCAAGTCAGTCAACGATCTTGCTTCTCGCAGCAGGGCGATCGCATGTTGATGTCGTCGTGCCGCCGCGTCGGGGCTTGAAAGCCCCGCCTACCATCCTGCAGTCGCTGCGCGACGCGCCAGTCGCACCAGTGCCGGCCGTTCCCGGCGGCCGTCGCGCAGCGACGGTGTGACTGTAGACGGGGACGTCAGTCCCCGACCGCCCGTTCCATGATGCTTCGGGGACACCAACGAACATGCCATCGCCCTGATGCTGCTACCAGTGCAATCGTATGTTGAGCGCGTCGTGCCGCCGCGTCGGGGCTTGAAAGCCCCGCCTACCATCCTGCAGTCG
>JADZEM010000166.1 GCA_020850535.1 Chloroflexota bacterium | reverse complement strand
TCGCTGCGCGACGCTCCAGTCGCACCAGTGCCTGCCGTTCCCGGCGGCCGTCGCGCAGCGACGGCATGACTGTAGGCGGGGACTTCAGTCCCCGACCGCCCGTTCCATGATGCTTCGGGGACACCAATGAACATGCCATCGCCCTGGACAGGGAACAGGGGAACCGGCGCGGCGCAGCCCTGATTCCTGTTCCTGCCATCGTCAGGCGACCGGGTCAGGGGAGCGGCGCCAGCGTGGCCGATATCATTGAGCCGGCCGCCAGGCGGGTCGAGAAGCCGTCGTGCCAGACGGTGACCGTGCCGTGTCCGAGTACTCGGACACGGCCAGCAGTGCACAGGATCACCGTGTCCTCGTCAATGCCGAGCACGACCAGGCCCGACGGCGCTTCCGCGACCCGCGCGTTCGTGCGCTCCAGGCCGAAGCGGTCGTAGTGCGGGATGACGCCGATCTCCGGGAGCAGGTTGAGGCCGTCGTCCCAGTGGGCTGGCATCCGGCCGATCTGCCCCTCGCGCCGAACCAGCGTCCGCTCGCCGAGGGCCATCGCGCCAGCGCTGCTGCCGGCCAGTGCCCCGCCGCGCCGCCAGACCCGCCGGATGGCATCCCAGACGACGCTGCCGCGCAGGGTCTCCACCAGATAGCCGGGGCTGCCTCCTGAGAGATAGATCAGGTCGGCCGCCTCGAGTGCCGCGACGTGCTCGGCGGCCTCGACGCCCGGTCGGTCGAGTGCGCGGACGCCGTACGCCTCGCAGCCGAGCGCGGTGAAATGGGCGATCCCGTCCCGGATCCAGGACGAGACGTCCTCCTGCCCGGCCGCCGTTGGCAAAATGGCGACCTTCGGGGGGCGGCCCGGGGTGTGGCGCAACAATTCGGCGTCAACAGCCGTCATCGGCGGACGAAACTCGCCCGATCCCGCGAGCAGCAACGGTCCCGGCTGCATGCTGAGTCCTGGAGGCGGCGCGGACGGCTCCGTCCTTGGGTGGTCAGGGTGCATAGCTGGCTACCGGCCCTCCAGGCGGTCAGTATAGGGGAACCTCGGCGGAGGTTTTGCGCCACGGTGGGTCGGCGTATTCTGTACAGTATCGGGAGGCGAGGCGATCGCCGGAGCGCCCGAGCGCCATCCCCGCGTCCGTAGAGGAGAGGAGCAGCTATGCCGCCAAGCACGCTGGACCGACCGCGTACGCGCGCACAAGCCGCAGACTGGGTGGTCGTGGTGCCGGGGCAGCCCCCCCACGACGAGACTGCGCCGCCCCCGCCCACTGCTGCCGCACCCCAGGCCCGAGATGCGGTCACCCGGTACGCGGGCGCAGCGCCCTGGCCGCGCCCGCTGCCACACATCGCGCTCGACCCGGCGCTCCAGAGCGCCCTCGGCCGGGTCGGCCTGCTGGTCGCGATGGTGTGCGCGTCGGTCGCCCTCCTGGGGCTGGTGACCGGCCGCGATCCGCTGCTCGCGCTGGGACTGAAGACGCCGCACTTCGTCGCCTACCAGGGCGCATCCACCGAGCAGGTCCACTTCGTCATGGATGATGGCTGGAGCCTGACGGCAGCGGCGCCCGGCGCGATGCTCATGGACTGGCGCGAGGGTCAGGCGCAGCCAGCCGTGCGCCTGACGATGGGCAACCCGGCCGCCGTGCCCGAGGTGGAGACGATGTCGGCTGACGGCAGCCGCATCGAGGAGATCCGCTATCGAAGCGCCTGGCCGGGCGTCGATGCCGTGATCCGCACCATGCCGGGCGGCTGGGCCGCCAACATGATCGTCGAGCCGGGCGTGAGTCCAGGCATCATCGAGCTGGAGTACGTTGGCGCGACCAGCCTGGCCGTGGATGGGGCGGGGCGGCTGCACGTCAGGAATGCCAGCGGCGCGTGGATCGAGGGGACGCCCGAGTCCTGGCAGGATGGGCTGTCCGGCCGTGAGCCCGTGGCGTCCAGCTACGAGCTTCGTGGCGGCAACCGCGTCGGGTTCGTGGTCGGGCCGTACGATCCGAGCCGGCCGCTGGTGGTCGATCCGCCCAGCGAGCGCAGCTGGTAGGCCAGACACGGCCTGGGCAGCGCGGCTGAGGGTACGCAAGCCCAGGAACCAGGATCGGTTGCTCCCAGAGAGCCACACGCCCCGCTCACCTCTGTGAGCGGGGCGTGTGGCTCTCTGGGAGCGGGATCGACGGCCGCCGGCGACTACCGCCTGCGCCCGGGCCGGCGCGGGCCCGGCCGGTAGGTCAGCCGGAGGCTCGCCTGCTCCCAGGCGGCGATGGGCGGCGTGCCACGGGCGCTGTCACGCGGATCGCGGTAGTACGGTGTGTCGCCCCAGCCGATCTCCACCTCGATGGAGTCGGCGTCGGCGATCACATGCTCCTCAAGGGTCACATCGCCGGACGGCGAGGGTGTGCTCGACAGCTTCACAATGGTCCTGGGAAGACGGACCGTCAGCAACGCCTCGCTGTTGGGACCGACGACCCGAAACTGCGGCTGAACCGACAGGGCGCCGGGCGGTGGCTCCCGTCCCTGATCGGACAGTTGTACGCGAAGCTGCCGCGTGGCCGGATCGAAGATCGTGGCCCGTACGTCGGCGATGTAGTGGAGCGCCCGGTTCGAGGGGTTTCGCAGCCGAACCGAGAGCTCGACGCCGCTGGAGGTGTCGCGCATCGACTCGACAGCGCCCTGGAGTTGTGGCGGCTCAGCAGGGGGGAATTGGCCCGGACCGACGGTCATCACACGTCTCCTTTGCCGAGAGCCCCGTCGCCAAGGACGGTCGCCACGGCGGTGACCGAACCGTACGCCTGCAGCAGGCGTTCACGGAACCGCTTGCTCGCAGCGGCGTTCCGCAGCAGCGTGCGCTCCATCGCCGCAAGCTCCTCCTGTAGCTGCGCGACGGTGAGGGAGGCCCAGACGTCGTCGAGCGGCATCCGCGCGCCCCAGGCATCGATCAGGGCCGCCAGGCGTTCTCCGAGGTCGAGCGGCGAGCATCCGTCCAGGTGCGCCTCCAGGCTGGTCAGGTACATATCGACCGGCTCGAGGAGTCCCCAACGCACATGCTCGCTTGCCAGCCCGGGTTGCAGCAGCCGTGCCAGCTCCCGCTCGGTCTCGTCGCCGTCATCCAGCCAGGCCATCTCGCCCTGGATGACGCCACGCGCCCGCTGCAACAGGCTGAGTCGCATGGCGGCCGTCACCCGGTCGGCGTGGTCCGCCACGAACTGCGCTCCCAGGGCATCAGCGCTGTCCCCGCCGAGGGCGTACCGTTCGATCAGCCGCAGGCTCTGGATCAACGGTCGCACATACCCCTCCAGCACGAGCCGCTGGAGGGCAGGGTAGCGTGCCATCAGCGTCGAGACCTGGGGGCTGAAGCCATAGTAGTCACGCAGGAGCGCCTGGAGCGAGGCAAAGCCGATCTCCGTCCGGCGGAGCAGGTTGTCACGCACGCTCCGCAGCGCTGCAACCTCCGCCGAGAGTGGCGAGCCCGATGCGACGGACGCGATGATGCAGCAGGATGACCCGCCGCCGCCCGCGCCGCAGACGGTCCCACAGTGGATGCCAGGATCGCGGAGAACCACCGCGACGCCGGTGGCATTCGCGACCTGCGTACGGAGGGTGTTCTCGTCCACGATGGCGGCGTTCTCTTCCGGCGAGGACGGATTGCAGGTCGCGCTCAGCGCCAGGAGCGCGTTCGTCACGATCCGGAACGCGTGCGACAGCTCGTGGAAGAGGATGATCGGGTTCGGCGTAGGGAGGTCGAGCGTCCCGCCGGTGCCGTTGCGCGCGGTGCAGTAGCCGTTCCCGTTGTTCTGCGTCGTGTCGTAGATCACGAGGCAGTCCGTCGTGTTGTTCAGCCCGGCGCCGGCCAGGCCGGAGCCGGCCGGCGGGAGCGCGGTGCCGCCGACCGTCAGAATGGAGGTGCCATCGTTCAGCACGAAATTCGCCAGCACCGGCAGGATCACGATGTTGACATTTTGCGGGCCAGCACCGAAGTTCGGCGTAAAGTTCGTGTTGACGAGGGCGCTCAGGCGGGTCGGCGGCCCGCCAGGCAAGGTCTGGGCGTAGGTGACTTGCTGCCGGTTGCCCACCGCCGCGGCCAGGCCAAGTCCCGTATCGCCGTTGGCAGCCACTGCCAGGTCAACCGCCGCCTGGTTGGGGTTCAGGCTGCCGGCGCCTGCTCCCGTCGCGTCGTTCTGGATGAAGAGCGTCATGGCCGTTCCCCGTCCTCTTCACTCATCGCACGGGATCGCGCTGCGGCCGTGGCCTCCAATCCTGTCCCTTCGGCCGATACGGATCGTCGCGCGGCACCGGGCAGGGCTCAGGGCACGCCTCGGGCTTGGGCTGCTCGGGCGGGCAGCACTCCAGCAGCCGGTGGTCCAGCTCGGCGAGACGGTCATAGTCGCCGGCGGCGGCCGGTTCGGCGCGCTCGGCGATCCCCTCGATGCGCTTGACGGAGGTGAGCGTCTGCTCGCTCAATGCAAGCTGGCGAGTCAGCTTGCGGGTGATCCCGCACAGCAACTCGTTGGTGTTGGTGATCAAGCAGATGATGGTGTCGTTCTGCTTGCTCTGATGCTCGAGGATCGCGTTCGTGGCCTTGTGCAGCTCGAAGATCGCGAAGATCCCGTTCGCAAGCTCAGACACCCCAGCCTGCAGATGGGCATCCAGCGTGTCCAGCTTCGCGTTGGTCTGCCCGATGTCGGTACGGATGCCGTTGCCGATGGTGACCGAGGTGGCGGTGTTGGTGTTGATCTGGTCAAGCTTGGCGTTGATCTGATCTGCGACGTCCTGAATCGATGGCATGCTCTCACTCCCCACTTCCCGGGTGGAACGTGCAACGTCGGCGTCACCATGCTCGGGTGGCCCCTGGCCGTGTGCGCAGTCCCTCCAGCACTTCCCGCCGGCCAGCCTCCAGACGCAGCGCGCCAGCACCCCCGACCGGGCATCAATGCAGGCGACGGCGGCCCACGAGGCAGGCCGGATTCTGGGCAGGTGCGACGGCATGCGGGAGTCTGCGCGGCCGCGCCCGCGGCTCCGTTCACTTGACGAGCCGGCCGGCGCGATCTGGCGCCTACCGCCGCGGAACGCTCGCACAACAGAGCCTGGAGTGAGCGTACGGCCCCGCAGCCGCCACGCCAACTGTGGAATCGCGCAGGCAACTACGTAGCGTCTCCGTTAGGAAGCCGGAGACGGCGGCCTCACGCTCGTTCGGGCGCCGGGACACGCGGCTTGGCGTGGCGCGTGTCCCAGCGGCGAGCCAGGATGTCGCCGGAGGTGACGGCTGCATCACCTCCGGCGCGGCCATCAAGGGATGGCGCGAGCGCGCTAGCGGTGCTCGGCGGCGTAGTGCGCCACCAGCAGATCCTCACCCCAGTCGTTGGCGTAATTGCGCCAGACCGAGTGGATATGCGTCGCGTCGTCCTGGGTGTTGTCGTACTCGATGGCGAACGTCGGGCCTTTGACGGCGTAGTAGTGCCCCCGCTGGATCTCCTCGCTGCCGAGCCACGCGAAGGTGATCCCGTCCAGGCCGGCCGCCTCGATGCGCCGCCACTCGTTCTCGGCCACCTCGTCCGTCGCGCGGCCGACGTACAGCTTGACCAGGTCGATCAGCTTGCCGCGCTCCTCGCCCGACATCGCTGCATAGGTGAGGCCACGCGGCGGCACTGACGGATTCGCCGTGCGGTAGGCGTCGGTCAAAATGTCGGTGGGGGCCTTCGGGCTGACGATAGCCGCCAGCTTGCGCTCTGGCGCCAGCGACTGCAGCAGCGCGCGGCCGAGATCCTCCTCCTCGGGGAGGGTCCGCATCCCGAGGTCGCGCGTGCCGTGGCGAACGATGGCCGGGTTCGCACCCAGGAAAAACGGCGTCGTCGCCACCTGGTCGCCGTCGATCACCGTGACGTGGAACCCGATGTGATGGCCGCCGGCGCGCCACGCCCAGGGAGCCTTGCCACCCGGCTCACCGAAGATCGAGAAGGCGTACAGCTCAGGATCGCGGCAGACGTGCGGCACCCAGCGCGGCACCACACGCTCCTGCTCGCGCAGGTAGGTCTCCAACGACATGATCGCGCGGGCGCGGGCGGCGGTGCGGGCGCTGACGCCAGCATCCAGCAAGGCCAGCGCGGCCTGCTGCTGCTCGGGCGTCATGTTGATCAGGCGCAGCCCCTCGTGCCAGAACGTCGCCCCGTCGATGAAGAAGCCGTCCGGGCGGTAGTTCCAGCGGAAGCGCTCCTGATCCTCGAAGGCGAACTGCGTGGCCTTTCGGCGCGGCTCGTCCAGCGAGCCGAGGAATCGCTGCGCCGCGGCAGCCATGCTGGCGGCCGTCCTCGGCGCACGATGGGTGACACCCACCTCGGCAACCATACCTGTGCTCCCTTCCGTGTGCCCCTGCGAACCCTGCACCCGACGCCTGCGAGCGCCGCATCGCTACCGGCACTCCCTGACAGAGTCCCACGCCACGATAGCACGGCGACACGGCTGGGGGGCGAAGGCGCGTTGCCAGACCGGGGCGTTGGCATCACCGTCGGTGTTCCCCCAGCGTCATGAAGCGAGCAGTCGGGGGTTGAGACCCCCGTCTACAGCCACTCCGTCGCTGCGCGACGGGCGTTGGAAACAGCCATCGACCACCAAGATTGGAGCGTCGCGCAGCGACTGCAGGATGGTAGGCGGGGCTTTCAAGCCCCGACGCCGCTGCACGGCACGCCGAGGGCCAGTGCATGATGGCCGCGTCCGGCGACGTCTGGTCAGGTCGCACGCGCTCTGATACGCGACCGCTTCGCTGCCACGCGCCGTGCGGCTTCCAGTGCGATGCGCGCCCACGCGACCAGCTCGTCGGGTTCGTCCAGCAGCCGCTCCGGCACACGCCAGAAGGAGAGGTCAATCGTCTGGCCGTGCTTCTGGTAGTTGAGGGGAGGAGACGCCTCGGCCTCCTTGAACGCATCGCGATTGTGCGCATCAACCCGCAGGTAGAGCACGTTCTCGGTGACCATGCCGAACATCAGCCCATCGCAGAAGACGCCGGTCTTCCCGAACATGCGCCGCGCGTGGACAGGGCCGAGTGGGGCAAGCTGCTCGCGCAGGAACTCGGCGAAGCTGTCCGTGGCAACCACATCATCCTCCGTCACTCCGCCGCGGCAATGCTGGCCGGCGTAGCATAGCACTCACGACGACAGCCCTGGCCTCGCCCCGCTTCGCTACAGCACGCGCAGGGCGATTGCATGATCTCTGGTGTTCCCGAAGACGGCGAATCGGGCGGCCAGGGACTGAAGTCCCCGACGAGGTCGCAGGACGTGCTTGTCATGCAATCGCCCTGACAACGCGCGGAGACCCGTCGGTGCAGGACGGGGGCGGTGTGCTATGACTCGCGGGTCAGCGGCGCGTGCCGCCGCTGACGCCTCGGTCTGCCACACTGCGGGCGTCCGGCCGCTCTCGGCGCGGCTCGGACGCCTCGTTCATCGGACGGTGCGTGCGCTCATGACCCTCTCTCCGTCACTCCCGTGCGACCTGCTGGTCACCGCCGCCGGCGTCGTGACCGTCGATCCGAACGACACGATCCTGCGGCCCGGGGCCATCGCCGTCAGCGGCGAGAAGATCGTCGCCGTCGGCACGCCCGATGATCTGACCCAGCGGTACGCGCCGAAGAAGCGCATCGACAGGCCGGCCTGCTGGATCTTCCCCGGCCTGATCAACACCCACAATCACCTCTGGCAGACGATGCTCAAGGGCCTCGGCGACGACATGGGGCTGATCGACTGGATTCAGACCCTGCTCGTACCGACGATGCCCGTGATGGACGACGAGGCGGCCTACTACGGGTCGGCGCTCGGTGCGCTGGAGTCGGCGCGCAGCGGCTGCACCACCATGCTCGACTTCATGCACCACTTCCCGCGCCTCGCGCTCTACGACGAGACGATCCGCGCCTGGGACGATATCGGCGGCTCGCTGATCATGGCGCGGACCATCCGCGACTCGGTCAGCACGTCGGCGGTGCGGACCTACGACGAGGATCTCACGCTCGATCAGCAGCTCGCGCACGTCGAGTCGCTGCTGGAGCGGCTCGGGCCTGACAAGGTCTGGATCGCCCCGGGGACCGTCTGGGGTATGAGCATCGACGGCCTCAAGCGGGTGCGCCAGCTCGCGGACCGGAAGGGCCTGCTGATCACCATCCACATGAACGAAGTGCCGTTCGACAGCGAGGAGAGCGTCCGGCGCACGGGCCTGCGCTCGATCCCGCTGCTGGCGTCCATCGGGTTCCTGAACGACGACGTGCTGCACGCGCACGGCGTCTACAACGACGACGACGATATCGCGCTGCTGGCGAAGCACCGCTGCGCCGTCTCGTACAACCCGATCTCGAACATGTACCTGGGGAGCGGCGTCGCGCCGGTCCTGAAGATGCGCGAGGCCGGCGTTCGACTCTCGCTGGCCACGGACGGCGCGGCCAGCAACAACAGCCAGGACATGATTGAGGCGCTCAAGTTCGGGGCGCTGCTGCAGAAGGTCGCGCACGCCGACTCGACGGCGATGACGGCCCCCGAGATCCTGCGGATGGCGACGGTGGGCGGCGCCGACGCGATCCACCGGGAGGATGTCGGCTACCTCGCGCCGGACATGCGGGCCGACTTCTTCCTGTTCGACCCGCGCCATGCCAGGTCCACCCCGCTGCACGACCCGATCTCGACCCTGGTCTACACCGGTGGCGAGCACAACGTGGTCACGACCGTCGCGGCCGGACGGATCGTGCTGGAGGACGGCACGATCGCCGGCGTGGACGAAGCGGAGGTGCTGGCGGGCGCACAGGCTGCCGCCGAGCGCATCCGCGAGCGAGCCGGGATCAGCGCTCGGCGCTAAACCAATACCATGCCGAAAACCACATGTTGAGGTAGTACGCCAGGGCAATTGCATGTTCGCTGGTGTACCCGGAGCATCATGGAACGGGCGGTCGGGGACTGAAGTCCCCGCCTACAGTCACACCGTCGCTGCGCGACGGCCGTCGGGAACGGCAGGGACAGGTGAGCCGGGAGCGTCGTGCAGCGACTGCAGGATGGTAGGCGGGGCTTTCAAGCCCCGACGAGGCGACACGACGACATCAACATGCAATCGCCCTGGGTAGTACTCCACCACGCAGAAGGCAGCGTCGCACCCGTCATCCCGAGCGGAGCGAGCGTAGTCGAGGGATCTTCCCCTGGACACCCCTGCGAGGAAGATCCCTCCGCTCCGCTCGTTCCTCGCGTAGCTTGCCCTGAGCTTGCCGAATGGGGTCGGGATGACACACCCGTCACATCCGGCTTGGCAACGTAGTAGTCTCGGACGTCTGCTACGTGGATTCCATCGTAGCTTTGGTTGGGACCGACGCAACAAGACGCCCCGGTCACGCGGGCGCGTGACCGGGGCGTCTCAGCGCTGACCCCTGCCCGCTCCCAGGAGGAGCGGGGATTCCGCGGCCTACATCCGGTGGAAGACCGTCGAGGTGTACCAGTCTCCCTGGCCGGTCCAGCCTCGGTCCTTCTCATCCTGGAAGAACTCTTCGCGGCCGAACAGGTAGATGACCGAGACGACGTTCCCGACTCGCATCACGAAGCGGTAGTGATGCCAGATCTTCTCGTCCTGGTAGAAGCCGGTCTCGACGTTGAACTCCTCGCCGTACTTGGTCGGCTTGATCTTCTCGACCGGGCCCTGGACCCCTTCCTTCCGCTCCGGGAAGTTCTTGATGGCGGCCTGCTCCTTGAACAGCGCCTTGGCCGTCTCGACATCCTTCGCGACCCAGACCTTGTTGTCGATGACGTTCGGGCCGAGCGCGCTGGCGCCGTTAGAGCGGTCGCGCTCGAAACGGTTCCGCGCAAACTTGCCGTACTTGTCGGTGCCCTCGTCGGAGATGTACTGCGTCGCTTCCTTGCCGGCGTCCTTGATCGTCAGGATCGCTTCCTTCGGATCGTTGAGGGGGCCGCGCGGCGGCTCGGGCTTCTCGCCGTCCTCTTCCTCTTCGGCAGCCGCCTGCTGCTGAGGCGGCTGCTGCTGACCACCCCCGGCCGGCTGACCGCCGCCGGCCTGCTGCTGGTCACCGCCACCAGCCGGCTGCCCGCCGCCGCTGCTCGTCTGCTGCTGGTCCCCACCACCTGACGGCTGTCCGCCACCGCTGGACTGCTGCTGATCCCCGCCCGCGGGCTGGCCGCCGGCCCCCTGGGCCTCGTTCTGCTGGTTGCCCGAGCGGCGATCCAGCGCGCGCCGCTCAACACACTCCGGCAGATCGTACAGATCCTTGTCGTTGTAGCAGTCGATATCTTCGGCTTGCACCGTCCGCGCGACTGGCGCCGGCAGGGCGCCGCCCCCCCAGCTCAACACCGAGAGGGCGAGCGCTCCACTGGTGAGCCCAACGCTCATCCGGTTGAGCCACTCGCGTGATCCGCGCTTCGGCATCGCTTTCTGGTCCCTTCTCTCCTGGCTTCCACACTCGGCGCTCAGACGGCCACAGGCCGGAGCACTCTGGGGTACGTCAGCCGGCTTGCTCTGGATACATCGGCGGGCGACACCCGCGCCCGGCTACCATGCATGATGGCAGGGAACGGTTCCCCGACGTAAGGATAACGAGCGGAGTCGCGCTGAGTTGCTGTCGTTGCGAGCGAGGATGTCGCGCGGGGCGCTCGCCCGGTTCCTGGTCCGGCTCCTGGTCACCACGACCGGCCTCTTCGTCTTCGCGGTTGGCGTGGTGCTCAACCTGCGGTCCGGCTCCGGTCTCTCGCCCTGGCAGGCGCTGCACTTCGGGTTGACCTTGCACACGCCGCTCTCATTCGGGCAGGCCAGTCAGGTGGTAGGCCTGGTGATGCTGCTGGCAGCCTGGGCCGCCGGCGTGCGGCCGGGCCTCGCTACGATCATGAACGCCGTGCTGGTCGGCCTGTTCACCGATCTGCTGCTGGCATCTGGGTTCATCCCGCATCAGGAGCTGGGACTGTCGGGCCTCCTGATGCTGCTGCTCTCGCTGGTTGCGTCGGGCCTGGGGATCGCCGTCTACATCCGAGGCGGCCTTGGCGCTGGCCCACGGGACGGATTCATGCTCGCCTTGATGCGGCTGACCGGGCGCGGTGCGTCCCCCGTCCGCATCGGGATCGAGGTCGGGGCGACGGTCGGCGGGCTGCTGCTCGGCGCGCCGCTCGGCATCGGCACGATCCTGTTTGCGCTCGGCCTGGGGCCGTCCGTGGGGTTCTGGTTCAAGGTGCTGGGCGTGAAGCCGCCGGCGAAGCGGCAGCCCGCACCACAACGGACGTGATGAGTCCGTCATCCCGACCGCGGCGAGGCACGAGCACACCCTTCCGTCATCCCGACCGCGGCGAGGCACGACCATACAAGGGATCTTCCCCCGTCGCCGGCAACAGCATCCAGGAAGATCCCTCGACTGCGTTCGCACGCTCACGCCGCTCGGGATGACGAGGGGTGGCGCACGCTCACGCCGCTCGGGATGACGATGGAGGGAGCAAGCCTTGCCCTGAGCCTGCCGAATGGGTCACTCCGCTCGGGATGACGGCGGGCACTGAGCAACCCTGCGATTGACGCCAGACGGGCCATTAGTGCGAGTCGTTGCTCCCGGCGCCGTTGCTGAAGATCGGGCGGCCATCCGCGCCGAGCAGGGTCGGCGTTCCTTCGTCGTCGTCGTCGGCGGCGTCCTCGCCGGGCGCAAGGATCAGCTTCTGGTCAGGGTTGGTCTTGGGACGGGCCGAAGCGACGCTCGCCAGCTCGTCCGCGTCGCGGAACCCGAACGCCTTGATCGTCGGATTGATCGCCTCGTTCATCAGCTGCTTCTTGCCGAACACCTTGTTGCGGACCATCACGCGAACGCGGTCTTCCATGTTCGGCATCAGGTGCTGGGCCGGCATCCGGAAGCTCTTGGCGACCGCCTCGATATCCTGGGCCGTCCCGACTTCGTCGTATTCCAGGAGCATCCGGACCATGTCCTTGTAAAAGGCGTGGTGGAACGCCTCATCACGACCGATGATCCGCAGGCCCTGGCCCGCGCCGAACGAGCCGCCGGCCGCAAGGACGCCCCGCAGCAGCTCGTAGTTGCGCTGCGTCTCCTTCTCCTGGAACGACGCGTAGATCAGCATCTGGCGGGCCGTCGGGTACGGCATCGTCCAGGCGTTCTTGGCGAGATCCAGGCGGAAGCGGCGCGTCTGGTCCGCGGTCCGGGCGCCGGAACGCTCCAGAATCAACTGAAGCGTCCGCCCGTGCTTCAGCTCCTCGTAGCTCCAGTTGATGTGCGAGTTGGTCAGGCCGACCATCTTACGATAGTAGCCCAGCCCCTTCTCGGCAAAGTCGGGCAGATAGCTCTCGACAGCGAAGAACGATTCGATCATCGTCGCGGCGTCTTCGGAGAGCGGCTCGCGTTTGATGTCGTCCCAGGGCACGTCCTTCTCGACGATCCACCGGCGGTTCCAGCCCTCTGGATCCTCCGAGCGGTTGAAATACGACCAGAACGCCTGCTCGACGCGCCAGCCGAACTCCTCTTCCCAGGGACTGATCGGGATCGCTACACGATCCTCGCGAAACTGTGGCCTCTCTTCAGGCACGCAGAACTCCTCTTGCTCGCGACATGATGGACAGCTCCAACTCGGTGAACACTCGCCACGCACATGCACGTCGGCCCCGACCGTCCCAGGCGTCCACAGAGCCGCCCACGCGGAATCTGCGTCCTTCTGCCTGGCGGAGCCGATGCGTCAGCCGGCCGGGGATGATCGCCGCCTGGCGGCGACCGTTCCGCTGTTCGCCGTCGATGATGAGCAAAGCAAGATACTGTCCGGGGCTGCGCAGGAAAAGCGATCCTCGGGATGCTACGAACGAAGCGAGCCAAGCATACCAGGGGAACGCTCGCACACCCGCATTTTCCGCGACCTATTTTTCCGAGTCGAGAACGATTCGGCAGGTGACTTTGGGGACGGAACGCCCGCACCCTCGATGCGGACGACGCCGACTGTCCGCATCAGGCACGCGAGCGCCCTGGGCGCGCGGACAGCTTGTCCGCCCTCCCAGGGCAGGTCTCTGGCAGCGGCCTGGACTCGTTGTCAGGGGGCGGACGCCGGCAGCTCAACCGGTGTGGCGGCCGGCCGATCGTGCTGAACGGCCACCCGTGGCAGATACGCGTCCACAGCGGACAGTGCCACCGGGCCGGTCTCCGTACTGGTGATCCGTGCCAGCGCCAGCGCCGTGGCGAACTGAGCGCACGCAGCCAGCGGCGTGCCGCGCACCCGCGAAGCCACGATCCCGGCCACCAGCGCATCGCCGCCGCCGACCGTGCTCTGGACGGTGACGGACGGTGGACGAGCGACCACCACCTCGTCGGCGGTCACGAAGCACGCGCCCTCCGCCCCGAGCGACACCACCACCATCCCGATGCCACCGGCGATCAGCCGGCGGGCCTCGGCGACAACGGCAGCACGGTCTGCCAGCGGATGGCCCACCAGATCCTCAAGCTCGTGGACGTTCGGCTTGATGACGTCTGGCCCGGCGGCGATGGCGTGCCGCAACGCCTCGCCGCTGGTGTCCAGCACGACGCGCCGGCCGCGCGCGTGCAGTTGCTCGATCAGGTCGGCGTAGACGCGCGGCGGGACGCCCGGCGGCAAGCTCCCCGCCAGCACGACCCAGCCGGCATTCAGGGCATCCAGCCTCTCGCGGAGGGCGGCCAGGTCGGACGGCTCGGGGGCCTGGCCGGGGAAGTTCACGTCCGTCGTCTGCTGGCGGGCCGGATCGACGATCTTGATGCCGACGCGGGTCTGCCCCTCGATCCGCACAAACTGATCCTCGATGCCGAGCCGCGCGAACAGCGACTCGAACGGGACGGCGTTCTCACGGCCGAGGAAGCCGCTCACGCCGACCCGCAGGCCGAGGGCGGCCAGCGTCGCCGCGACGTTGACGCCCTTGCCGCCCGGCCCCATCCGCACCTGCTCGACGCGGTTGACGGCGCCTGCCTCGAAGTTGGTGATCGTCACCGTCTCGTCGATGGCCGGGTTGAGCGTCACGGTCACGACGTCGAAGACAGCAGCGGCGCGGTCCGGTGCGTTCATCACTCGCCCCCCGATCCGCCACTGCGACCGAGCGCTCGCACCTCGGCGGCCGACGAGCAGCGCAGGGCACGCTCGGCAAGCATGCGGGTATCCGCCCGCGAGACCTGCCGCAGGCGGGCCTTGACGGCCGCGACGCTCGGGATGCTCATGCTCAGCTCGGCCACGCCGAGGCCGGTCAGGATCAGCGCGCCGAGCGGCTCGCCGGCGATGCCGCCGCAGACGCCGACCCAGGTGCCGACCGGCTCGCCAGCCTGGACGACTCGCTGGATCAGCCGCAGCACGGCCGGGTGCAGCCCATCGACCTGCGACCCGAGGGTCGGGTGGAGACGGTCGATAGCCAGGGTGTACTGCGCGAGGTCGTTGGTGCCAATCGAGAAGAAGTCGACTTCCGGGGCCAGCTCGTCCGCCATCAGCGCAGCCGACGGCACCTCGACCATCATCCCGATCTCGACCGGCGGGACGCCGATCTCCTGGCGGACGCTCTCGGCAAAATCCTTGGCCTCGCGCAGCTCTTCGAGCGTCGAGACCATCGGGAACATGATCTTGATGTCGCCGGCCGTCGAGGCGCGGTAGATCGCCCGAAGCTGGGTGCGGAACAGGTCCGGCCGCCGCAGGCAGAGGCGGATGCCACGCACGCCCAGGAACGGGTTCTCCTCAGCCGGGACGGTGATGTACGGAGCGGACTTGTCGCCGCCGATGTCGAGCGTGCGGATGATGAGCGGCAGGCCGTTCAGGTTGCGAGCCATCTCGGCGTAGGCCTGGTACTGTTCCTCTTCGGTGGGCGCGGACGAGCGCCCGACGAACAGCAATTCCGTCCGCAGCAGGCCCACGCCCTCCGCGCCAGCCTGCAACGCCTGCTCGACCTCGGACGGCCGCCCGAGGTTGGCAACGACCTCGACGCGGTGGCCGTCCGTCAGCAGGGCCGGCGCGAACCGCGACTCGTTTTCGAGGTCGCGACGCTGTGCGATGCCAGCCTGGGCCGCACGCGCCGACGCCAGATCGGCCTCGCTGGGGGAGACGTAGAGCGCGCCAAGCGAGCCGTCCACGATGGTGGTCTGGCCGTCCGGCAGCTCCAGCAGCGCCGCCCCCGCCCCGACAATCGCCGGGATGCCCAGCGACCGCGCGATGATCGCGGTGTGGGCGGTCGGGCCGCCGAGCACCGTGCAGAGCCCGAGGATCAGGTTCGGATCGAGCTTGGCCGTGTCCGAGGGCGAGAGGTTCTCGGCGACCAGGATCGCAGGCGAACTCGGCAGGCTCGGCTCACCCTCCTCGGTGCCGGCCAGCACGCGCAGGACGCGCTGCCCGACATCGTGAAGGTCGGCGGCGCGGCCAGCCAGCGTCGCGTTCCCGATCTGCTGCACGTCGGACACGCGCGTCTCGACCGTGCGCTGCCAGGACCACGCCGCGCTGTGGCCGTCCTCGATGCGGGCGTAGACGTCGTCCAGCAGGTCCGGATCGGCCAGCATCGCCTGGTGGGCGCGGAAGATCGCGGCCTCGTTGCTGCCAGCGCGGGACTTCACCTGCTCGTGGATCACGTCAAGCTGTTCGCGGGCCGTCTCCAGCGCCTCGCGCAGCCGCAGCTTCTCCTCGTCGCGCTCGCGCGGGCGATCCTCGACCACCAGCCGGGCGCGCTTGAACTGGAAGACCGGGCCAATCGCCAGCCCCGGCGATGCCGCCACGCCCATGATGGCGCGCGCCGTCGAGACCGGCAGCCAGGACGGCCCCTCCGAGGTGACGGCAGCATCGTGCGCCTCGCCCTCGCCCAGGCCGCTCTCGACGGCCTCGCGCAGGGCCGCCAGCGCGGCGTCGGCATCCGGGCCGAGCGCCAGCAGCCGGACGGTCTGGCCGCCCTCGACCCCGAGCTTGAGGATCGAGGCCAGCGCCTTGGCGTTCGCCTCGCGGCCGGCCTGCTGGACCCGGATCTCGGAGGCGAAGCGGCCGGCCACCTCCACCAGCATCGTGGCCGGGCGGGCGTGCAGCCCCCCCGAGCCGACGATGGTCACGTCCACGAACGGGGCCTCGGCGAACTCGTCGCCCAACCCGGCCGAGCCGAGGCTGGTGCGCCGATTCAGGCTGGCGACGATCTCGCCCGCGTCGTTGGTAGTCGCGAGACGATCGACCAGGGACGGATCGTCCAGCACATCGGTCAGGCTCGCCAGCACCTGGAGATGCTCGTCCGAGCGCGCCGCGATCCCGACGACGAGGTGGACGCGCTCGCCCGGGTTCCAGGTCACGCCGTCCGGCACCTGAAGCACGGCGATGCCGGTCCGGCGGATCAGCTCTCGATCCTGGGGCATACCGTGCGGGATCGAGATGCCGTGCCCGAGGTAGGTGTTCGCCTGCTGCTCGCGCCCGAGCATGCTCTCGACGTAGCCCGGGGCGACCTTGCCGTTGGCAATCAGCAGCCCCGCCACCTCGCGGATCGCTTCCTCCCGCGAGGCGACCCGCACGTTCAGTCGGACATCGGACGCTTCAAGCTGGAGGGTGGTTGACCGCTGCGCCGTCTCACTCATCAGGCCACCGCCGCCTCTGCCGGCGCCGTCGCCGTCGCCGGCTGGGTGTTCGCGTTGAGCGGGCGCTTCAGGATGAACAGCGCCCCAGTCGTCACCAGTGAGCCTGCAAGAATCGCGACCAGATAGAGCACGGGGCTGGTGACCGCCCCCGGGATCAGCATTGAGAAGACGCCGCCGTGCGGGACCAGCAGCTGGATGCCCCAGAGCATCGAGAGGCCGCCCGCGACTGCCGAGCCGAGCATCAGCGAGGGGAGCACCCGCAGCGGGTCCTTGGCCGCGAACGGGATCGCGCCTTCGGTGATGAAGGCCAGCCCCAGGACTGCCGCCGCACCCTCGGCCTCACGCTCCTCCTCGTCAAACCGATTCTTGAACAGGAAGGCGGCCAGCGCCAGCCCGAGCGGCGGGGTCATGCCGGCAGCCATCACGGCAGCCATCGGAGTGTAGATCTGGCTGGCCAGCAGGCCGACCGCGAACGTGTACGACGCCTTGTTGACCGGGCCGCCCATGTCGAAGGCCATCATCGCACCGAGGAGCACGCCGAGCAACAGCGCATTGGCGCCCTGCATCGCCTTGAGCCAGCCGGTCAGCGCATTCAGCACCACCTGCACGGGCGGGGCGATGACGTAGATCATCAGCAGGCCGACCACCAGCGTGGAGATCAGCGGCAGGATCAGGACCGGCTTCAACCCTTCCAGGTTGCGCGGCAGCTTGATGGAGCGGGCCAGCCACTGCGTGAAGTAGCCTGCCAGGAAGCCCGAGACGATGCCGCCGAGGAAGCCTGCGCCAAGCGACTGCGCCAGCATGCCGCCGACGAGGCCGGGGGCGATGCCCGGGCGGTCCGCGATGCTGTAGGCGATAAACGCCGAGAGGATCGCCACGATCAGGCCGAACGCCGTCTTGCCGCCGATCTGCATCAGGGCCGCGCCGAGCGTGCCCTGCTCATCGCCGGCGTAGATGCCGCCGACCGCGAACGCCAGGGCGATACAGAGGCCGCCCGCCACCACGACCGGGAGCATGTAGGAGACGCCGGTCATCAGGTGCTTGTAGGGGCCAGTCCGCTGGCTGGAGCGCTGGGCCTTCTCCCGCTCGACCGTCTCGGCGAGGCTGCCGGCGGCCAGGGGGCCAGACGCGGCAGCGGACGGGGCCGGCTGGCTGAGGGCGGACATGACGACCGCCGCGCCATCGTGGATCGCCTCCTTGGTCGAGGCCATCGCGACCGGCTTGCCGCCGAAGCGGCTCAGGTCAACCTTCGTGTCGGCGGCGATGATGACCACGTCGGCGGCGGCGATCTCGGCGGCCGTCAGGGTGTTCTGCGCGCCGACCGAGCCCTGCGTCTCGACCTTGATGATGTGGCCGAGCCGGGTGGCGGCCTTCTGGAGCGCCTCAGCCGCCATGAACGTGTGTGCGATGCCCGTGGGGCAGGAGGTGATCGCCACGATCCGCTTCTGGGCGGCCGGAGCGGGGGCGGCAGCAGACGCCGGCGCGCTGCCGTTCGTCAGCGGAGCCACCGGGGCTGGCGGGCGGGCGGGCGCCGGCGCGGGGGCGGCGACCGTGGCGACGGCTGGCGCGGACGATGCGGCTGGCCGAGCCAGCGTGCCCACGCCGCCGTCGTTGCCCAGGGCCGCGTCGAGGACGGTCTGGGTGTGGCGAATCGCCTCGCTGGTGCGCGTGCGGTAGAGCGTCTTGCCGGCGAACCGGCTAGTGTCGAGCGAGAGATCGGATGCCAGGAGCACGACGTCGGCGTCTGCGATGGCCTGGGCGGGCAGGACGTCCTTGACGCCGGAAGGCTCCTGCACCTCGACGGCGATCTTGAGACCGGCGACCTCACCGGTCTTGCGAAGGGCCTCGGCCGCGAGCCGAGTGTGTGCCCCGCCAGTCCCTGCGACAACCGCCGCAACCTGCTTCATCGCCATGACTCCTCCCAGCGCCTGGAGCGCGCTCAGTGACCACAAGAGGTTTCGCAGTTTTCCATATACTAGCGCTTACTTTCGTTCTTGTCAACACTGATTTTCGTTCACTTTCGCTCATTGTGGGAAGAGTCGATGGTGAGTTCCTTCTCGCCCGTCTCCAGGTGCCACGGCACTTCCCAGACTTTCGTTTGCTTGCTATCATGCTTACAGGCGAAAGTACGCGGCAACACCTCATCTCATCTCACGGGGGCGGACAGCACGGATGGCAGCAGAGCACACTGAGCGGCCTGGGCCAAAGAGCCTCTTGATGCGGGATCGGCGCGGACGCATCGTCGATCTGGTGCGGCAGCGTGGCACAGTCCTCGTCAGCGAGTTGGCCGAGCAGTTCGGCGTCTCGGCCGTCACCATCCGCACCGACCTTGAGCAGCTCGAACAGGATGGCTTCCTGCTGCGTGACCGAGGCGGCGCGGTGGCCCCCGAGCAACGCAGCGGCCTGATCGCTTTCGAGCAGCGAAAGTCGCTGGCCCAGGATGCGAAAGCGCGCATCGGGCGGGCAGCGGCCGGGCTGGTCAGCCCGGGCGACACGATCATCCTCGACGCTGGCACGACGACCGTCCAGATGACGCCCTACCTCAGGACGCTCGGGCCGCTGACGGTCATCACCAACGCCCTCAACGTGGCGATGGAGTTCCGGGGCGTGCCGGATGTGCGGGTCGTGCTGCTGGGCGGCAGCCTCAACTTCGACACGCTCAGCACCCACGGCATCCTCGCCGAGCAGGGGCTGGATGCCGTGGTGGTGCAGAAGCTGTTCCTGGGGGCGCAGTCGGTGGAGCTTCAGGCTGGGGTCACGGAGACCTCACCGGAGATCGCGCGGGTCAAGCGGGCGATGGTCCATGCAGCCCGCCAGGTGATCCTGCTGGCCGATGCACAGAAGTGGTCGCGGACGGGCTTCATCAAGGTGACGCCGCTCTCGTCGATCCAGACCGTCGTCACCGACGACGCCCTGCCAGACGATGCGCGCGCGGCCATCGAGAAGGCGGGCGCAGAGCTGATCCTGGCCTGATCCTGGCCGAACCGTGCGGGGCGAGCGACCTACGCCGGCCCGAACGGCGGTATACTGCCCCGTGGCAACGTGCCTCCTGCTGCGTGAGGCATCCCCTGGATGAACATCGGCCGCCCGGCGCCTCCGCTCGCTCCCGGCCGGAGCGTGTGCTTGGGGTGAGGTCTCAGGGCTGCCCCAACCTCGACGGAGGGCCGAACCTCATGGCCATCGACACGCGCCCGGGGCTGGAGACGGACGACCCGCGGATCTGGTCGCTCCTCCAGCGCGATCACGCTCGCCACAACCAGACCCTCAACTTCATCGCCAGCGAGAACTACGCCTCGCCGGCCGTCCTCCAGGCGCTGGCCTCGCACCTGAACGCCAAGTACGCCGAGGGATACCCGCACGCCCGCTACTACCAGGGCGTCGCGCTGGCCGATGATATCGAGACGCTGGCTATCGAGCGGGCGAAGCAGTTGTTCGGCGCGGAGCACGCGAACGTCCAGCCGCACTCCGGCAGCAGCGCCAACATGGCGGCCTACTACGCCACGCTGGAGCTTGGCGACGGCATCCTGGGGATGGATCTCTCGCACGGCGGCCACCTGACGCACGGCAGCCCGGTCAGCTTCTCCGGCAAGCAGTTCACGTTCTCCTCGTACCACGTCGATCCGGAGACGCACGTCATCGACTATGACGAGGTGGCCGCGCTGGCCCGCGAACACCAGCCGAAGATGATCGTGGCGGGCGCATCGGCGTACCCGAGAATCATCGACTGGGCGCGCTTCCGCGAGATCGCGGACGAGGTCGGCGCGCTGTTCATGGCCGACATCGCGCATATCGCCGGGCTGGTGGCGGCCGGGGTGCATCCCAGCCCAGTCCCCTACGCCGACATCGTGACCACTACTACGCACAAGTCGCTGCGCGGACCGCGCGGCGGCCTGATCCTCTCGAAGGCGACGTACGCGAAGGCGATTGACCGGGCCGTCTTCCCGATGCTCCAGGGCGGCCCGATCCTGGGGGCGGTGGCGGCGCGCGCCGTCTGCTTCCAGGAGGCGTTGCAGCCGGAGTTCAAGACCTACAGCGAACAGGTCGTCAAGAACGCGGCGGCGCTGGCCGGCGAGATGTGGGATCGTGGCCTGAGCCTGGTGTCTGGCGGCACGGACAACCACCTGCTGCTGGTCAGCCTGCTGGACCGCTCGTACACCGGCGCGAAGCTGGCCGAGGCGCTGGAGCGGGTCGGGATCATCACCAGCAAATCCACAGTGCCCGGCGAGACGCGGTCGCCACGCCAGACCAGCGGCGTGCGCTTCGGGACGCCGGCGCTGACGACGCGCGGCGCAACGGAAGACCAGATGCGGCAGATTGCCCGGGCAGTGGCGCTGGTGGCAGCCGATCCGGACAACACGAGCGTCCTGGACGACGTCGCCGCCGAGATGCGGGCGCTGGCCGACACGCTCAAACCGATCTGATCGGATGAGTAGACCGCGTCCGGGACCAGGAGACGGGTGAACGAGCACGGCGAGGGTGACGCGCAGGCAGGTGGATCGACAGTCCAGCCGGACGGTGCGTCGTCCCTCGGGCGTGCGAACGCTGACACCACGAGGGAGTCTCCCAGGAGTGTGCGCGGCGGGCTGAACGGCGCCGCGGCCGGCCCTCCGGAGGACGACGACAGCGCCTACGAGCCGTCTATCGTTGGGACGCCGGCCGGCATCATCCCGCGTGACCCGGCCGCCCCAATCGTCTTCGCCCACCCCAGCGAGCGCGAGCTTGCCTCGATCTTCGATTTCTACCGCGTGCCCTGGCGCTACGAGCCGTACTCGTTCGTGCTGCGCGCCAAGGGCGAGCGGGTGCTGGAGATGTTCAGCCCGGACTTCTACCTGCCGGAGCTGGATCAGTACCTGGAGCTGACAACGCTCCGCCAGCGGCTGGTCACCAAGAAGAACCGCAAGCTGCGGATGATCAAGGAGCTGTATCCGCACGTCAACGTGCGGCTGCTCTACCGCAAGGATTACCAGGAGCTGCTGGCGCGGTTCGGATTCGGGCCGGATGAGGTGGTCTCGCCGGAGGCTGAGGCGTTCCGGGCCGAGGCGCGCGCCGAGCGGGTGCTGTTCAGCCAGGCGGAGATCGCCGCGCGGGTGCGCCGCCTGGGCGAGACGCTGACCCGCGACTACGCCGGCCGCCCCCCGATCCTCATCGGCATCCTCAAGGGCGTGACGTTCTTCCTGTCCGACCTGATGCGCCAGATCAGCTTGCCCGTCGAGGTCGACTTCATGGCCGTCTCGGAGATGGGCCACGGCGGGGCGGTGCGGATCGTCAAAGACCTGGATCTGAACATCGCCGGGCGGCATGTGATCCTGGTGGAAGACATCGTCGATACCGGCATGACGCTGCGGTACATCCTGGGCCACCTGGAGCGCTGGCAGCCGGCCAGCCTGGAGGTGTGCGCCCTGTTCGACAAGCGGACCCGCCGCCTGGCGGACGTGCCGATCGAGTACGTCGGCTTCGAGCTGGAAGACCAGTTTGTGGTGGGCTACGGGCTGGACTACCACCAGCGCTACCGCAACCTGCCGTTCCTGGCGACCCTCCGACCGGAGCGCTACCGCCCGGAGCCACCGGCAGGCTGAGACACGCAGGGCGATTGCATGATGGGCGCGTCCCGCAGCGTCGTCGGGGCTTGATGAAGATTGACGAAATACCCACGCAGTCCGTGCGTCAGGTCGGAGGCCCCTCACCCCCCGACCCTCTCTCCCTGTGCGCGGGAGAGAGGGGGCCGGCGCACATTGCGAGGGAGCGACGCGGTCAGCCCTTTGCGCGCCGCCACTTGCGGAGGCTGACCACCTCGCGGGGCGGCGACATCTTGCTGCCGACCTCGACGTAGGAGACCTCGGCGGCGTAGACGCTCCCCTCCGAGTCCACGGCCACGCTGTGCAGCCAGTTGAACTGGTCCGGGGCCTCACCGGGCAGGGCCGCGCCGAACTTCGTGATGCGCTCGCCCTTGCGGTTGTAGATCTGGATCTTGTGGCCCAGGTTCGGGACGTTGTGCTGGACCGGCGGCGGCCCCTGTTCCGCGACGTAAACGTTGGTGTCCTCGCCCTTGCCGGCGTAGGCAGCCACCGCCTTGTGCGCGTGCCAGGTCTGGCGGAACTCGCCGTCCACCGAGAAGACCTGGACGCGGTGGTTCTCGCGGTCGCAGACGATGACGGCGTCATCCCCGAACATGGCGATGTTGTGCGGCAGGCTGAACTCGCCCTCATCCGTCCCCGAGGTTCCCCACGAGAGGATGTGCTTGCCGTTCTTGTCGTAGCGGTGGACCCGCGAGTTGCGGTAGCCATCCGAGACGAAGAGGTCGCCGGTCTTCGGCGAGACGGCGATGTCCGTCGGGCGGTTGAACGGCACGCCGCTCTGGAAGTCGCTCGGCGTGCCGCTGCCGAGCGTCATCAGCGTCTTGCCCTTCCTGTCGGTCTTGGTGAGCTTGTTGCCGAGGTCATCCACCAGCCAGAGGTTGTCCTCCCGGTCGATGGTGATGGCGTGGGCGCGCATGAAGCGAGCGCCCTTCCAGCGCGGCATCATGTTGCCGTACGGATCCTCGAACAGCTCGGTGCCGATGAACGGCGTCTCGTTGCCCCAGGAGTCGACGAGGTTGCCGTCCCGGTCGAAGACGAGGACGGGCATGTTGCCCCGGTTGAAGACGTAGACCCGGTCGTGCGAGTCCACGGCGACAGACGTGGCCTCCTTGAGCCAGATGCCGTGCGGGATCTTGGCCCAGAAGGGAACGGGTTCGTAGACGGTCTCAGGGGTGGCAGGTCCGACGGCCATAGTGCTCCTCCCAGCGCGTCGGCCGGCATTGTAGCCGGCCCCGGGAGGTTGCCTGAGCCGTTGGTGGTCGGAACGACGCCGCGTCAGTCCGGATCGATGGCGTCGACCACCTTGTCGCGACCGTGCGCCTTCGCCATGTACAGCGCCTGATCCGTCCGTTCGAGCCACGCCTGCACCGACTCGAACCGCCCGAGCCGCCCGACGCCGATGGAGATGGTCACCCGGATGATCTGGTCGCCATACGGCACTTCCAGCCCGGCCACGGCCTGCCGCGTGCGCTCGGCCAGCCGAACGGCGTTCTGCAGCGACGTGTCCGGCAGCACCACCGCGAACTCCTCGCCGCCGTACCGCGCGACAAGGTCGCTCTTGCGCGGGAAGTTACGGACCAGCGTGTCGGCGATGCTCTTCAGGACGGCATCGCCGCCCGGGTGACCGTAGGTGTCGTTGACGGACTTGAAGCGGTCGGCGTCGATGACCAGCAGCGCCGCCGACTCCCCGAACACGTCGCGCATGAAGACCATGCGGTTCATGAACTCGTCGAAGCCCTTACGGTTGACGAGCTGGGTCAGGCCGTCGCGCGTGTTCTCGGCCTTGGCGTCTCGCAGCTGCCCGGCCAGATCGGTGACGCGCGCGCCGAGCTGCTCCAGCCGCAGCCGCTGCACCTGCTGGCGCTCGGAGACGAGCTTCGAGAGGTTGCTGGCCGCCGAGACCATCTCCTTCTTCAGCTCTTCGGTCGAGTTGCGCTCGACCGCCGACTTGAGGCGGTCGATCTGCGACTTCAAGCGGTTGTCCATGCGCTGGTCTTCGATCAGCGCCGACCCGAGGCTCTGCGCGAACGCCCAGATACCCTGGCGCAGGTCGCCAAGGGCCTTGTTGACGTGCTGCTGTTCCCGCTGGCGGCGGGACTGCATAAACTGGACGACGGTCGGCCAGTCGCGGCGGGGCGGCGTCTCCGCTGAGGCATCCTCGCCCTCGCCCTGAGGCCCGACGTTGCGCTCGCGCTCGATCAGCTCGTCGTCGCTCAAGGGGGGCGGCGCGAGGATCAACAGGTGCCGCGCCCAGGCCTCACACAGCTGGCTGTACGAGATGGAGCTCTCATGCTCCAGGTCGAAGGCGTACTGGCCCATCGCACGGAGGACGGACACGAACGCTTCGAGCGCCGGATCGTCGGCATCCCTGAACCCGGCAGCATCGGCGGTACGGGGTGATTCCGGCTGGGAGGCCGGTGGGTCGGCTTCGAGGGTGGAGCGCTTCCATCGAAACATGCGATCTCGTCCAGCTCTGCACCTTGCACTCATGGGGCGGTGCATCCATAGAGACGAACGACGAGAAGCACGCTCAAGTGTCGGTGGGGGATAGTCTGTGTGCGGGGGTCAGGTCGGACTACCGCCGACGAAAGCGTCAGGAAGACTCAGGGAGCGGCCGGGGCGGCGTAGCGCATCGGGAGCCAGCCCACCGCGCCACACGGATCGCGCACGGGCGTCCAGCGCAAGCCGTCACGCTCCACGTCCGGCCCGAGCACGTCCAGGCGAGTACCGTCTGACCAGGCCCGGAGGCGATCCTCCAGCCGGGTGCTCTTGCGGATGTACGCGCCCTCGCCATCGGTGCCGGCGACCACCACAACGCTGAGGACGGGTAGGCGCAGATTGGCCGGACTGGCCGGCTCGCAGGCGGGCGGCGCGGCGGCGGCGGCTGCCACGAGGCCGCCGACCGGCTGCGGCGCAGTCTGAGCGTACGCCTTCAGGCTGCCCACCACCGGCTTCGCCGTGCCGTCCGCGCGGAACATCCCGAAGCTGTTCTCACGGGCATTGGCCCCGTTCGGGAAGTCGTTGAGCATCCACTTGAGCGCGCCGGCCCCGCCGCGCTCGCGGACCCCGCGCACGAACTCCAGTTCCAGGGCAGCACTGGTGGCCTCGTCCGTACCCTCGTTCGAGACGCCGAACTCGCCGAGCACCAGCGGGCGGCCGGGAACGGCCCTTCGCACGTCGTCCCACAGGCTGAGCGCCGCTCGGATACCGGCTGGCGTCGCGGACGGGTAGCGATGGTAGGTTCGGTAGTCGGTCCAGGCGTTGACGGGCAGCGTCGCCAGGATCGTGTCGACCTGGGCCACGGTCACCAGTCGGTCGGGGTCGGCGGCGCGGATCGCGCTGAGGCGCGGACGCAGCCAGAGGGCCAGCGCATCGTTCAAGGCGTCGGTCAGCGGCCTCCAACGGGCGGCCTCAGGCGACCGCAGATACGTGACGACGTTGGCGCCGTCCCGGCTCTTGACCCAGTTCCCGGAGTCCTCCAGCAACTGGACGTAGGCCCGCAGGACGTTGATGTAGACATACGCCTCGTCGTCGGAGAGGCGGGCGGGGACGTTCTTCTGCCCAGCCTCACTCGCGCGGTACTCGGGGATCTCGGCGCGGGTGATCCGCTCCCCGATCCGGGCGACCAGCCCGGCGCTCTGGAGGGTCGGCGCATCGCCGGGCGGGTAGATCGACAGCGCAAGGTCGCCCAGGCGCGGCTCGTTCTTGAGATCGAGCGCGACCAGCGTCGGCCGGCCGCGATAGTGCGCGGCAATGGCCCCGTCGAGCGCCGCCACCCGCCCGAGATCCCAGTCGGTGTAGTCGTTCAGGGCCAGCACGATCGAGAGTCCGTGCTTGTCGGCCAGGTCCAGGACGCGGTCGAGCTTCTGCCAGCGACCGGCCGCGAGGTCGTTCGCCAGCGGCGCTTGCACGAAGATACGGAGGACGCTGAGGCCGGCCGCCTTCGCCCGCGCGAAGTCCTGGCCGATCAGGTTGAGGTCAAACTGGTCGTCGGCCCACATCTGCCAGGCGCGGTCGGCCGGCCCCTGGTAGTTCGCGCCGATGAGGAAGGCGGGGCGGCCGGCTGGGTCCACCAGGGTGGTCCCGCTGATGGCGAAACCCGGCGCAGCGGCGGCAGTTGCCGTTCGGGCGGGCAGCAGCACACTCACGACGGTCACAAGCGCGAGGAGCAGGCGGGCGGTTTGTTGCATCACGCATCAGAGAACGATGCGGGGGGCCGGCCGGTCCCGATTACCTGCCGCGCAAACAGGTCGAAAGGGGCTGAGTCGAGCCTACTCCTCGACGCGCTCGCGCTCCCTGGCCCGCCAGTGCTCGGTGAGCCTGCCGAGCCGTCCGACGGACGCCTCCTCGACGAGCTCCAGCACCATCATCAGCGCGTCACTATGGGACGGCACCTGCTCGCCGTCCGAGAGCGACCGCCGCACATGGTCCCAGCGGCGTAGCTCCTCATCGGTCAGGTGGAGGGTCACCTTGTAGTGACGGTCATGTGTAACAGGCATCTCGGCCTCCCACCTCGACGGTCCGTCTGACGGACCGCACTCGCCATCGCTCTGCACGGAGTGTACTGGGTTCCCAGGAGGCCGCGCGGTCAGTTACGGCCTGCCCAGACGCGGCCCCGCAACCCGACACCCCGCCTCTGCACTAGAATGCCGGCATTCTGCACTGCTGGAGCCGCGCTCATGTCCGCTGCTGACAGGTCCACCAACCGGTTTGATCTGCTCGTCGTCGGCGGCGGCGCGTTCGGGCTGGGCACTGCCGCCGAGGCTGCCATGCGTGGCCTGCGCGTCGCCGTCGTCGAGCGCGGTCCGCTCCCCAACCCGATTGCCGCCTCCTACGGGCCGTCGCGGAAGATCCGCTCGACCTACACCGAGCCGCACTACGCCGCACTCGCCCGCAAGGCGATGCAGCGCTGGCGCGAGATCGAGGCCCAGACCGGCGACGACCTCTACCTCGCCGTCGGCAACCTCAACTTCACGGCGCTGGACCAGCAGCCGTACCTGGACGATCTGGAGAAGGTCAGCCGGCAGATCGGCGCGGACATCGAGATCCTCGGTCAGGCCGAGCTACGGGCACGGTTCCCCCAGTTCAAGCTGGCGAAGCGCGCCCTGCTGGAGCGGGATGCCGGCTTCGTGCGGGCCAGTGCCTGCATCGAGTCGCTGCGGATCGTCGCGGAGCGGGCAGGCGCCACGATCCTCCCCGAGCGCGAGATCGTCGCCATCGACCAGGACGGCCAGGTCGTCGAGGTGCGCACGGCCGGCGGCGAGCGCTTCCAGGGTGAGCGAGCAGTCCTGGCGCTGGGCGGCTGGACGAAGCGGCTGCTCCCCGAGCTGACCGAGACCCTGACCCAGACGAAGCAGGGCATCATGTACCTCGCCGAGGTGCCGCCGATCTTCCACTCGCCCCAGATGCCCGCCTGGGGCTGCTCGGACGAGGGCCACTACGGCTTCCCGGCCTGGAGGACGGACGTCTTCAAGATCGCGCACCACGTCCAGTCGGAGCCGGTCGCGTCGCCGGACTTCGACCGCCGGACGACGCCGCCTGGTTTCGTCGAGGGCGCCGAGGCGTTCCTGCGCGACCACTTCGGCATCGACCCGTCCTCCACGACGGTCCGCGCCGAAAGCTGCATGTACAACCTCTCCCCAACCAGCGACTTCCTGGTGGACTTCCACCCGCGCGATGCACGGCTGCTGGTGGCGACGGGCGGCTCCGGGCACGGCTTCAAGTTCGGCTCGGTGATCGGGGCCGTCGTGATGGACCGGCTCGACGACGTGGACGGCGACAACTGGAGCCCGCTCTTCTCGTGGGACGCCGTCGTGAACGCCCGCGCGCTGACAGGGCGACTGCGCTAGTCGAGGTTCTGGGCGCTGGGTTTCAGGTTTCAGGCGCGCTCCCCGAAACCTGAAACCCAGCGCCCAAAACCCAGGTCTATAATGCGACGCTTGGAGGTTCGGACGAATGGCGACGGTGCCCGGTACCCGATGGGATGACCTGCTCTCCTCACGCGCACAGATCGGCTGGACCGGCCCGAAGGCCGGCGGCGGCCCGCGCGTCCTGACCGAGTCCCTCTACGAGTTTGGAGGCGGCCTGCCAGACCCCGCCTCGTTCCCGCATGACGCGATGCTCGCCGCGACCGCCCGCATGCTCAAGGAAGAGGGCGACGCGGCTATGACCTACGGCGAGGCCCAGGGCTACCTGGGCCTGCGCAAGCTCATCTGCCACAAGTACGAGTTGTTCGAGGACTTGAAGGTCAGCCCCGACAACATCCTGGTTGCCAACGGCTCCGGCAACGCGCTCTCGCTGGCGTTCAGCGCGTTCGTGGACATCGGCGACCCGATCATCACCGAAGCGCCGACCTTCTCCGGCACGCTCCAGACGATCCGCCGGCACGGCGCAGAGGTGCACAGCGTCCCGGTCGACCAGGACGGCATCGTCACCAGCGCCGTCCGCGAGCAGCTGGAATCGATCACGGCTTCGGGCCGCCGCTGCAAGTTGATCTACACCATCGTCAACTTCCAGAACCCGTCTGGCCCCACGATGTCGCTGGAGCGGCGCAAGGAGCTGGTGGCGCTGGCAGCCGAGTACGACACGTTGATCCTCGAAGACGACGCTTACGGCGAGCTGCGCTTCGAGGGGCATGCGTTGCCGTCGATCTACGCGCTCGACCCGAACGGCCGCACGATCCGCGCGGGCACGCTCTCGAAGATCCTCGGGGCGGGCGTGCGGCTCGGCTGGCTGTGCGCCCCGGCCGAGATGATCCCGGCGCTGCAGAGCTTCCTCTTCGGCGGCGGCGTCAACCCGTACATGTCGCGGGTGGCGACGTACTTCCTGCGCGATCACATGGAGCAGCACGTCAAGCTGCTGATCGACATCTACCGCAACAAGCGAGACGCGATGCTGCGCGGCCTGCGCGAGCACCTCGACGGCACGGATGCCGAGATCAGCGTGCCTGAAGGCGGCTTCTTCATCTGGATCAAGCTGCCGACCGGCACCGATACTGCCGAGCTGAAGAAGTGGGCGGCCGAGGAGAGCGTCGAGTGGCGGCCGGGCACCGGCTTCATGCCGAACGGCGGCGGCGAGGAGTTCGCGCGGCTGGCCTACAGCTACGAGTCGGTCGAGAAGTGCTACGCTGGCGGCGCGGCGTTCGGGAAGTCGATCAGGGCAGCGATGGGGTAAGGTCAGCCGACTGATGACTGGCGAACGGGCCGTCCAGGCGTACGCAGCGATGCAGCGCCACCTGTACTTGCAGGGCGCGCGGCTCTACCGAGAGTCCGTCCCGACTGCTGCCGGTGGCAACCCGTTCGCCTACGTCTGGCCGTTCGAGGAGGCTGCCAAGGCCGCCCTGTACATGCGCGGTCTGCCGGACGTCGGCCACCAGTACGCGGCCGACATCGAAAATGTCGTCGATCGGCTGGCGTACTGGCAGCCGCGCCGCCGCAACGGCATCGTCAACAAGCCATCGTACGCGTCGTATCCGCCGTTTCCGCTCGGGCAGGGCGGCGACACCTACCTTGACGACAACACCTGGATCGCGCTGGACATCGTGCAGGCGTACCGGATGCGGACCGGCGGCCGGCCAGCGAGACACGACGCCGGCCTGGAGCGGGCCGGCCAGATCCTCGACCTCGTGTCGGCGGCGTGGGCCAGCGACGCGCAGCCGTACCCCGGTGGCGTGTACTGGGTAGACGCCACCTGGAACCGCGACCGTGGCGCAGCGGTCACGGCAGGGCTGGCAGCGCTCGCCGCGCACCTCCACGATCTGACCGAGCCGGCCGGGCGGAACGGTCGAGCCACCGTTGACCGGGTCCAGACGGCGATCGAGGCGTACCGCTGGCTCCGTGCAACGCTCTGGATCGAGCATGGCTCAGAGGCCGGCCTCTATCACGACAAGGTGCTGGGTGATGGACGCATCGACACCGCCCAGTGGATCTACAACCAGGGCGTGCCGGTGGCGGCCGGTGTGATGCTCCACCGTATCACCGGCGACACCATCTACCTCGAGCAGGCCGAACAGACCGCCGAGGCCGCGCTCGCATGGTACGGGCGGCAAAGCTACGCCGGTCAGCCTGCCATCTTCGTGGCGATCTTCTTCCGCAACCTGCTTCAGTTGGCGGCCGTCACCGGCGCCCGCGCGTACCACGACGAGATGCTGGCCTACGCCGACCGTGCCTGGCGCGACCCGTCCATCCACGACCGTGCAACGGGCCTGTTCCACTTCGAGGGGCCAGGAAGGCCCTGCACCCTGTTGGATCAAGCGGCCATGGTGCAGTTGCTGGCGCTCGGAGCGTGGCCAACGGAGCAGTACCGCTCGCTGGCCTGAGGAAGGCTGCCGGATGCTCGCTCGGTCGAGCCGCGCGGCGCACTCCCCGACGTCGCCGTGACGATCTCACCCCAGGAAGCGCGCCTGGACGTCAGGCGCGCTTCGGGGTAGCTGTCGGCGGCTTGGGCGTCGGCGTGGCCGGCTTCGGCGTGGCCGTCGCGGGCTTCGGGGTTGGCGTCTTCGTCGCGGCCTTGGGCGTCGGGGTCGGGGTCTTGGTGGCCGGCTTCGGGGTTGGCGTCTTGGTGGGGGCTGTCACGACCTTCGGGGTGGCCGTCGGCGGCTTGGGCGTCGCGGTCGGCGGCTTGGGCGTGGCGGTGGGCGGCTTCGGGGTCGCCGTCGGCGGCACCGGCGTGGCCGTGGGCGGCACGGGGGTGGCAGTCGGAGGCTTCGGGGTCGCCGTCGGCGGAACGGGAGTTGGCTGCGGCTTGGGCGTCTCGGTCGGGGCCGGCTTCGGCGTCTCGGTCGGCTGCGGGATCAGGGTTGCCGTTGGCGTCTTGAAGTTCGGCAGGTTCGAACCACTTTCGGGCGTCGGGCCCAGCGCCGTCGAGGGTGGTGGCGGCGGCGTGGTCGAGCCAGAGCCTGGAGTGGTCCCCGTACCGGGATCAGACTGCGAGAGCGCCGTCAGCAGCGGCTCGTTGTCGTTGCCCGTGGTGCGCGTCTGGCGAGTAGGCTGACGACGAACCGGCCCGATCACCATGGTCGGCGTCGGCGTGGCATACATCGAGGTGGTCAGCGGAGCCGATGCCGGCGCGACGGCGAGCATCAGTGGCTGGGCGCCCGCAGGCGCGAGCACCAGCTCTGGCGATACGAGCTGACCGTCCGGTGAGACGATCAAGCCCTGGCTGTTGAGCATGGACGTGGGGAGCGTGCCCGAGTTCGACCGGGTCGCCGTCGAGCTGCCGCTCGCGCTGCTGCTGCTGATCTGGCTCGATGGCCGAATGAAGCTCGAGGATGGCGAGCGTACCCCGAGCGGGCCGCTCACGATCGACGCACCAGACCCCAGGGACACGCCCGCCCGCGAAGCGCCCGGCGCAACCGAGGCCACCGCCTCGTTGAACAGGCCCGTGAGCGACCCGAACTGGCCGGCCTGGCCGGTTCGCTCAGCCGCGCCTGGGACACGGGCTACCTGATCGGGAGACCAGAAGCCCGGTGCAGTCCCAACCTGTGGCAACACGGTCACGCCCGAGGCCCTGGCAGCAGCCTGGGCCACCCGCAGGAACGGCGTACCGGCCTGCGGCAGCCGCGAGATGTCCCAGCGGGCCAGCATGCCAGCCTGGGCGCCGGTGCGTGGCATCGGCACCAAGACGAAGCGGTCCACGATGCGCTCAACGACGACCTCTACCGGTACCTCGACCGGCACATCGCGCTGAACGACCCGGATCTCGACCTGCGGCACGCCGGAATCGGCGAGTGTCTGGAGTGCGCTGAACAACGGCAGCAGCAGTCCGAGCAGCACGAAGAAACGCACGCGTGCGAATCGGGCCTGCCGCTCACCACGCAGGCGTGTGTGACGGCCGCGTGACCGGCTGCTCACCACGTCCATCCCTGCTGTTCCCTCCGTACCCAGCGCCGCCGTCTTATCGTCAAGACGGATCACCCTGGCTCGTGCTTCCTGACTACTCAGTGGCGCGTCGCCCCTGAATTCGTGCAGTCCCGAGACACGAATTTCTGGCGCGCCCCGCCAGCGGTAACCATGATGATGACCCTAAAACGACATAGGATACGCCAAAGGGACGGCTTTTGGGTCCACTCTGTTACAGAGGCGTATCACGATCGGAAGCTCCCTTGCTCGCCCGCCGCCGTGATGGTGGGCCACACGGGTCACCTGGCGCTACCATCAGTGTATGCGAACTGTCGATCTCCACGAGTCGAGCACTCCCAGCAACGAGGACGATGTCGAGCCGATGTTCCCCGAGCCGCTCGTCGAGCTCGACCTGGACGACGAATAGCCGGACCGAAGAGCCGGACCAAGAGCCGTCGGCTCCGCGTCCCCCAGCGAACGGGCGGTCCAGACCGGCCCAGGTGAACGGCGCGGCATCACCCCCGCCGCCCGAGAACCTGGATGCCGGCCGCTGCTGCCTGCCCGCGCACGAAGGTGAGGCCGCGCGGCGCGAGAAACGCTGGCATGTGCTCCACCAGGACCGCCGCCGGCTGCTCGGGCGTGCCCAGCCACTCGGCGCAGCGCAGATAGGCTGCCCAGTCCAGCAGGCCGTCGCCGCAGACCGTCTCGTCAAAGTGGAGCGCCAGCCGTGGCTCGATGACGAGGTCCTTGGCGTGTGCGGTCCAGTGATAGTACGGACCCAGCACGGAGAGCATCCGCTCCATCTCGGCCCCGGACTGATAGACCGCGTCGATGCTGCTCAGCAGGTTGACCGGATCGAAGTTGACGCGGATACTGGGCGAGCCGACCGCCTCGACGATCTCGCGGATGTGCTCCGGTGTGTCGAGCGCCGTGATCAGGTGGCACTCGAGCGCCAGCACCACCCCGTGATCTTCGGCGCGCGGGGCAGCCAGCCGCAGGAACTCGACGATCCGCTCGCGGGCCTCAGGGCGGTGATTCTCCGGGTGCGGCCCGTAGCCGTGCGTCGGATGGTAGCTGCCACAGCCGGTCAGCACCATCGGACTGCCGAGCAACTGGGCTGCGCGAAACGACCGCGCCAGCCGGGCGAGATCGTCGTCGCGGCGCGCGGCATCCCGCCCGACGAGCGCGGGGTTGTAGCCCGTCGCCTGCACGATGCGGAGGCCCCAGCCGTCGAGCCGCTCGCGCACCTCGGCAGCGTAGGGCAGTACGTCCTCCGGGGTCGGGCCGAGGTGCGTGCCAAGCACCGTCACGCCGAGATCGGCGGCCCACTTGCAGAACTGGTCGTCCAGCAGACGCGGATCGCGCGGGACGGCCGGCGTCGCGATCCCAAGCTCGATCGGCATGGTGGCCTCAGGAGTCCCGGACGGTGGGCGTGGTGATCACGATCTTTCCGTTCATCGCGAGCCCGGTCCGCTCGGCGATCCGCAGGGCAATCGCCGCGACCTCCTCCGGCTTCTCGTAGCGCCCGAGCAGGCTCTCGGACATCCGTCGGCGGCCCATCTCTCCGGGCGGCAGCCCCTCGTAAGCGCCCCACTCCGGATCGATCTGCTTCCACATGCCCTCGAAGATGCTGCTTGGATAGATCGCCGTCGCGCAGATGCCCTGCTCGCCGTACGCTGCCGCCGTCGTCTTCATCAGGTGGGTCATCGCGGCCTTGCTCGCGCCGTAGGCCGGGAGCATCGGGCGGCCACGATCCGCCGCCCCCGAGCTGACGTTGACGATCAGCCCCTTGCGCCGGGCAACGGGGTGTGGCTCCTGGCCGAGCATCTGGCGCAGGGCCGCCTGGGTGCCGAACAACGCGCCTTCCACGTTCACGGCGAAGACGCGCCGCCAGTCTTCGGGCGAGATGTCGATCAGCGGGCCGATTGTCACGATGCCGGCGTTGTTCCAGAGCTGATCGAGCCGCCCGTAGGTGGCAGCCACGTCCTGCACCAGCGCCGTGACCTCGGCGGGGTTCGTGACGTCGAGCCGCCGCCCCTCCGCCGTGCCGCCGGCCGCGCGGATCTCGTCGGCGACGCGCGCCGCCCCAGCGCCGTCGATGTCCACCACCACGACCGTCGCCCCGCTGGCGGCGAGCGTCTTGCACAGCGCCGTGCCGATGCCGCCGGATCCCCCGGTCACGATGGCGATCTGCCCTTGTAGTTGCCCACTCATCCGTGGTCCCTCCCACGTCGAGGCTGGCCTGAGCGGCCACGACCTCGCGCATCGTCGTCGATTGCATGCTGCCACGCGCCGCGTGCCGGGATGTGCTGGCGCGCCATACCCCGTTCGTTTGCGAACAGGGCGCGGCGCAGTATGGCACGTTGCCAGTCGTGCCGCCCGCCCGCCACACTTCATCTCGTGCTCAGACTGGTTGAACTTGAAAAGAGCTACGGCTCCCGACCGATCCTCGACGCCGTCTCCCTGACCATCGCCAGCGGCGAGAAGATCGCCCTCGTCGGCGCGAACGGCGCCGGCAAGACGACGCTGCTCAAGATCGTCTGCGGCGAGGAAGAGCCAGATAACGGCGAGGTGCAGCTCGCGAACGGCTGGCAGATCGGGTATCTGCCGCAGGATGCCGGCGTGGTGGACGAGCGCACCCTCTGGGACGAGATGCTGGCCGCCCACGCCGACTTGCTGGCCCTCCAGCACGAGGCCACGGAGATCGAGCGGTCGCTCCACGTCGACCTGCCCGAGGAGGACCTGGGCCGGCTGGTAGACCGCCACGCCGAGGTGCTGGCGCGCTTCGAAGCACGCGGGGGGTACCGCGTCGAGGCGGAGATCCACAAGATCCTGGCCGGACTGGGGTTCGGCAAGAACGACCTCCACAAGCGGACCGACGAGTTCTCGGGCGGCTGGCGCACCCGCATCGCACTGGCGAAGCTGCTGGTGCGCGGGGCCGACCTGCTCCTGCTGGACGAGCCGACGAACCACCTGGATCTCGACGCGACGGAGTGGCTCGAAGGGTATCTGAAAGCCTCGGGTGCGTCGGCCATCGTGGTCTCGCACGACCGCTACTTTCTGGACCGGATGATCTCGCGGACCGTCGAACTGGAGCGCGGCAAGCTGGTGGAGTACGCCGGCAACTACTCCTACTACCTGGGGGAGAAGGAGCGGCGATTCCAGGCGGCCCAGACGGCCTACGAGCGCCAGCAGCGCGAGCTGAAGCGGCAGCAGGGGTTCATCGACCGATTCCGCGCCAAGGCGACCAAGGCGACCCAGGTCAAGAGCCGCGAGAAGGCGCTGGCCCGCGTCGAGCGCATCGAGGCTCCGCGCGCCGAGGCCCGTGGCATGGCGCTCAAGTTCCCGCCGGCCAAGCCGAGTCACCGCGAAGTCGTGACGATCCAGAACGTCGTCAAACGGTACGGCCCGAACACCGTCTTCGACGGGCTGGCGCTGACGCTGGAGCGAGGCGAGCGGCTGGCGCTCGTCGGCCCGAACGGGGCCGGCAAGAGCACGCTCCTCCGGATGCTGGCGGACGTGGAGCAGGCCGACCGTGGCACGCTGCTGCTCGGGGCTGGCGTGACGGTCGGGTACTACGCCCAGGATCAGACCGAGGTACTGGACGCGCGGCGGACGGTCCTCGAAGAGGCCTGGGCGGCCGCGCCGGCCGGCTGGGGCGAGTCGGCGATCCGCACGCTGCTGGGCCGGTTCTGCTTCACCGGCGACGACGCGCACAAGCCGATCGGCGTGCTCTCCGGCGGCGAGAAGGCGCGGCTGGCGATTGCCCGGCTGCTCTTGCAGCCGGCCAACCTGCTCCTGCTCGACGAGCCGACGAACCACCTGGACCTGGACTCACGCGAGGAGCTGGAGCGGGCCCTGCGTCAGTTCCAGGGGACGGTGGTCATGGCGAGCCACGACCGCTACTTCATGGACCGCGTGGCGACGAAGGTCGGCGAGGTGGGCGGCGGGCGGCTCCAGGTCTATCTGGGCGCGTACTCGTCGTACCGCGACCGGCGCATCGCCGCCGGCAGCTCCTCGACGCCGACGACGCCGCCACCCGAGCAAAAAGCCCTGGACGCCGCCGCCCGCGACGAGGCCGAGCGCGAGCGCGCCGAGCGGTCGGCTCGCCAGGAGGCTGAGCGGCGGCGAAAGCGTGGCCCGGCCGCCCAGGAGCGTGAGCTGAACCGCATCGAGACGGAGCTGGGCAAGGTGGCGGCGCGCAAGTCAGCCGTCGAGGAGATGCTGGCCGACCCGGCCCATTACGGCGAGCCGGGCGCGCTGGAGGCGTTGGCCGCCGAGCACGCCGACCTGGACGTACGCGTCGCGGAGTTGGAAGCGCGCTGGGAAGCCCTGGCCGCCGAGATCGAGCTGTCGGCGTAGCGTCCGGTCAGAGCCGCCGAACGACTACGTTCGAGACCGCACGTCGGATGTCGCCGGCTTCCCGACGTTGAACACGCCCCCGCCGATGGTCGGGCGTCGGACGCGCAGGTTGACGACGGTTGCGCGAACATCACCATCGTGAGCGCCGAGGTGCTGCGCCGGGCATCACATCGCAACACTCACATGCGTGTGTGCAGGCACGTGCACCACCCCCTCAACCAGGGACAGGTTGGAATCAACAGCGTTCTTGCTTTAGGGAGAGGGGGATGCTGGCTTCGGGGCCTCGGTTGGGCGGGCCGGCGCACGAACGATGTCAGCCACAGGCAGACGCATGCGAGGCCGCTCGATCTGATAGAGGACCTCGTTGTCAACGCGTACGATGCGCCATCCATCTTGGGTGATAGCACGCTGGAGGTCAGCTCAGACCACGCGTCCTTCCCCGGTGAGGGACACGGTACGCCGCTCATATACCAGATCAGGAACTATGGCGAGGCACACACCGATCAGCATGCCGGCCAGGAGCGTGAGCACCGTTCTCATACCGCGCGCATGGTAGCACGAGGCTCACAGGCTGACGAAGTCAAAGATGGCTTTCAAGTGGCGATCCAGCAGCGTCTGGCGCACCCAACTCGGCGCGAAGATGCCGCAGCGGTACCGGGACTTCTTGCTGTAGCTGCTCAGCGTCATGTAGGCCCGGAAGACGTCGGCCGGCACCTTGTTCAGTGGATCGGCCATGAGCTGCTCGCGCCGCTGGTGCGACTGGGGATCATGCCCGCAAGCAATCAGATGGGCTTGCATCGCATGAACCGCGGCGTAGAACGTCGCGGTGACGGCCCACTGCACGTGAGACGAGCTGCCCGCGTGATCGCGGAGCAGTTCGTCAGCGAAGTCCTGGTTGGCCCGCGCCTGGGCGCGGTGGGCGTCGGCGGCGGTGCTCACTCGCGGACGAAGATCACGTCGGCGTCAGATGGAATCACCTCGTCGCCCTCGTCGGTAAAGATGACGTGCAGTTCGGCCCCAAGCTGAACGTCATCGGATGCCAGGAGTCGGCGCCAGGCGTCGTACATGGCGTTCTGGCCGGCTTCGCTGTCGCTGTTGAGCTTGACCCAGTAGTGCAGCGTGCCGCGATCCATGTCGCAGGCGATCCGCTCGACCGTGGGGATAGAGCACAGCGTGCCAAAGAACCGGAGAAACGCTCGGGTTGCGGGAGAACGGTCGTGAATCAGCGAGTTGAACGGAGCTTCAACTACAGCCATGAGACGCCTCCTTTGACCTGGCGCGGGAGGAGGGAGGGCGCCGCCGTTCTGGACGAGAGTATCGGCGCCACGCGTGTCGTGCTACAGGCTACCACGAGGCATCCAGGGCAAGGTGTAATCCTGCTCACACCCGTCGACGGGAGGCTTCGTGAGAGGGGACGTTGGTTGGCAGCACTAGCAGCCGGCCACCAGGAGCGCACAGGGCGGCTGGTTCGTAGTAGAGGTCACGGTCGGGGTAGTGGTCGGCGTCGGGGTGGCCGTGTCGGTGGGCGTCAGGCGTCCCTCCGGCGTAGCTGTCGCTGTCGCTGTCGCCGTTGGCGTCGGGCCGCCATCGCGGCTGTCGTGGTCGTCGCGCGGCTTGTTGTTCGGCTGCGAGCCGGTCAGCGCCCCTTGATTGCCTGTGCCGCCGGCCTGGTTCCCGAAAACGCCGTTCGCCAGCACATTCCAGACATTCTCGCCGTTGGCCGACGCGCAGACGAGGTCGCCAGAGACTGACCACGTACAGACCTCGCCGTCCCGCATGAAGTAGCTGCTCGTCGGGAACATCACGTTCCCGTTGGAATCGATCAGGTACACCGTGACGTTGCCATCCTCGTCCACCCGGTGCCCGAGCGTCGTGCCGCGCACGTCGGTGACGGTCCCGTTCGCCTCGATGCGATAGGACGAGCCCGGCGTGGCCAGCGCGACGATCCGATGGACCGTGCTCCCAACCACATTCTTGATCAGGATCGTCTTCTCGCCGGCGCTGCCGGCCTGCATGTTCTGAATCACGATGGCCGTGTCAGCGCCCAGCTCGATCTCGCTGCCGTCGAAGAAGGTGACCAGCGCCGAGGAGCGCCCCACCGTGGCGACGGTATCCCCGACCCCCAGCACGAGGCCGCTCGACGCCGGCATCACCGCCGTGCCATCTGCCCGCGAGACACTGACCGTGCCACGCAGCACGGTGACCGTCGCGCCGGCAGCGACCTGCCCGAGCGCGAAGCTCGCCTGCCACAGCAGCCCGACGACGATGAGCGTCACGACCAGGAGCCGCGATGTTGGCCGTACGACCCCGTCCCAACGCCAGCCTGCCGGCATGCCCGTTACCTCCACTGCGCCGACGGCATGGCGCGACGCGCGGACGATACCAGGAGAAGTACTGAAACGACCACCGTCAGCGGGCAGGTCAGTGCGCGGCCTCCTCGCCGATCTTGGCAGCGGTCGGCGTCGGGCTGGGGCGGCGGTTGTCCAGCAGGCTGTAGAGCACGTAGATCGCGCCGAGGGTCATCACCGCCGCCGAGCTTGGCTCCATGATGATGGCCACCGTCGGGATGGTCAGCAGCACAACCGTCCAGCGGATCTCATCCGGCAGCTTGCGGATGGCCGGGACCAGCACGCGCGAGAGCTTGACGAACTTGACCCGGCAGACCATCAGTCCGGCCAGCCCCACGGTGAAGAACGCCAGGACCGGCCACGGCCAGTTGCCCGCCAGGTGCGCCTGATGGGCGATGGCCGCCATCAAACCGCCAGCCACCGTGATCGGCATGCCCCGGAAGTCGCGTCCGGACTCGGCCACGTTGAACAGCGCCAGCCGCCACGCGCCCGCCACCACGAACGACAGCGAGACCAGCCCGGCCGCGAGCGCTGACGGCGCGTTCAACGCCTGGTAGACCAGGAAAGCCGGGGCCACCCCGAACGAGACGAGATCGGCCAGCGAATCCAGCTCCTTGCCGAATGCGCTGCCGTGGCCGGCCATACGGGCCAGCGCACCGTCGAAGAAGTCCAGCACCATCGCCAGGAACATCAAGCTGACGGCCAGGTTGACCTGCCCTTCATGCAGGAGCAGCAGTACGGCGAACCCACAGCCCAGGTTCGTGAAGGTGACGACGTGGGCGGCGAGCCCGCCACGCTTCGCCACCCGCCGCTTCCAGCCCCGTCGCTCCATCACAAAGCCTCGCGCGTTCGGCGTCCAGCGCCGAAGCCGCGTCGGAACGGTCCACCCAAGCTTGCGCTTTCCGAGAGATCGTCGATTCATCGGTGGCCCCTCTCCGTATCTTACAGTGCCGGACACCGCGCGCACCGTCCCCGGAAGCTGCAACTCCGCGCGCAGCTACAGCCAGCGTGCGACGGGCGTCTTCCCTCCGACGACCTTCTGGCCCGCGGTGACGAACGGCACAGCCTCCCCCACGGGGACGTACAGATCGGTGCGCGAGCCGAACGTGATCATGCCGAGCTTCTGGCCGGCCAGCACCGACTCACCGGGGTGAACCCACCCGACGACGCGCCGGGCGATCAGCCCCGCCACCTGGACGACCACGATCCGGCCACGCGCCGTCTCAAGGCCGATCTCCCGGCGGCGGTTCTCGTGCGACCGCTCGAAGCTCATGGCGGGCGCGAAACCGGTGCCCAGCTCGCGCACCTCCACGATGTGGCCGGCCACCGGGCTGCGATTGACGTGGACGTTGAACACCGACAGGAAGATGCTGATCCGGTGGCAGGGCCGCCCCACGAACCAGGGGTCTTCGACGATATCCGTCCCGATGACGGTGCCGTCCGCCGGCGAGTAGAACGTGTCCGCCTCAGGATCGAGCGGGCGTGTCGGATCGCGGAAGAAGGAGGCGACCGCGCCGGCAGCCATCAGCGCCGCAAGGCCCGCCAGCGGCTTCCAGCGCCAGAGCGGCAGGGCCAGCAGCGCCAGCCCCAGGATGTACGGCCAGCCTTCCTTGAGGGTCGCGCCGACCGGCGGGTCAGCCGGCCGGTCGAACGAAAACAACGACATACCCACCTCAGTGCACACAATCGGCGCGGGGCCAGGGACGCATCGAAGGATACCGGCCGGGTCGATCCAGCGGCCCACCTTCGCCAGCGGTCAGCGGCGACGCGGCGTCGGCGTGGGGGTCGCTTGCGGCCCCGGCGCGAAGCGGTTGGACGGGGTCGGCTGAGCGCTCGGGCCGCTCACGCCACTCGGGCCGCTCGGGCCTTCGGGAGCGGGCGAGGGCGCAGGCGGCCGGGGTCCACCTACGGGCGGCACCAGCGACGGCGGCTGGCCGGCCGGCGGGGCGGGCGTCGGGCCGAACAGCGGCGGCATCAGCGAGGGCGGCAGCGGCCCCGGCGAGCCGGCCGGGACCGGCGAGGATGGCGCTGCGCCCACCGTGACCGGGCTGGCCGCCTGGATGCTGTTGCCGACGCTGTCGTAGACGGTCAGGCGCAGGGTGTACCGCCCGGACGGGAAACTGGCCGTGTTCCAGACGCCGAGCAGCGCCCGGTCCACGCCCTCGGTGCGACCATCGGTGATCTTCGACCAGACGGACGGGTTGGGGCCAGCCCCAACCTCAAGGTCGAGGTGGTGGAAGTCGTCCAGCATCGCCGAGCCGACCACCTGGACCGTGCCGGAGACTGGCGTCTCGGTCACGGGGCCGTCGATCTTCGCGACCTGCACGCCCCTGTACACGTCGTCGCAGCGCTGGCTCGGCGGCGCCGGGAAGCCGTTCTTCGGACCCCATTCAGAATCCGGCGCGGGAAACACCACGAAGACCTTTGACTCGCGGGCGTTCGCCGGCACGAGGTCAAACGCGAGCTTGCCATTCACCCGGCAGACTTCCACCCGTCGATACAGGTTGTCCGGCCGGTTCGGCAGGTTGGCCGGGGTGAAGAGGCCCTGAACGCGCTCGGGGCACTCCGGCGTAGGCAGCAGGCCGGACAGCTTGCAGACCTCCTGCTGCACCACGTCGGCCGGACGGTCGAACGGGCGGGCCGGGACGCCTTCGAGCGCCCCCTCCATGAAGGCGTGCCAGATGCGGCCGGCGCTGGCAGCGCTCTGGATGTCGCGCATCGGGGCGCCGTCGCTGTTGCCGACCCAGACGCCGGCCACCAGGTCTGGCGTGTAGCCGACCACCCACGAATCACGGTAGTCGTCGGTCGTGCCGGTCTTGGCAGCGGACGGCCGCGAGAGCTTCAGCGGGCTGTTCAGCCCGAACGTCTCGGCACGGGCCTCGTCGTCGCCCAGGATGTCGGTGATCAGGTAGGCGAGGCCAGCATCCACGACCGGCTGGGGCGTGGCCTTCTGCTGCTGATAGAGGACGGTCCCCGCGCCGTTGCGGATCTCCAGAATGGCGATTGGCTCGAACTGGCGCGAGGCCGGCGTCCGATCTCCCGTCCCGAGCGGCTGCCCGATCTGCCGGCCGTTGTAGGCGAACGGCGCATACGCGTAGGTCAGGTCGAGCAGGTTGACCTCGCCGCCGCCGAGCGTCACCGAGAGACCGTAGCGGGCCGGATCGCGCAGGCCGTTGACGCCCATCCGGTGGACCGTCGTCAGCATCGCGTCCATCCCGACGAATTCGAGCGCTTTGACGGCCGGGATGTTGAGAGACGCCGCCAGGGCGCGACGCACGCTGACCGGCCCGCGGAACTTCTGATCGTAGTTCAGCGGGGTATAGGCGCCGCCGAACGTGGTCGGCACGTCCATCACCATCGTCGAGGGCGCCCAGCCGCGCTGAAACGCCGTCAGGTAGGTGAACGGCTTGAGGGTCGATCCCGGTTGGCGATCCGCCAGCGCCACGTTGACCTGCCCGGAGATCGAGACATCGTCATAGTTGACGCTGCCGACCATCGCCAGGATCTCGCCCGAGTCCGGCTTGATGGCGACGAGGGCGGCGTTGTTGGCGTTGCGCTGCTTCAGCTCGGCGATCTGCTCGCGGGCCGCCTGCTCGGCCTTGCGCTGCAATCCGAGATCGAGCGACGTCCGGATCTGGAGCCCCTCGCGGAAGAGGGTGTCCGAGGAGTAGCTGCGCTCCAGCAGCTGCCGGATGAAGTTGACGAAGTGCGGCGCCTGGATCGGCCCGCTCTCACGGCGCGGCTGCAACGCAATCGGCTTGGCGCGAGCGGCATCGGCCTGCTCGCGGGTGACCATCCCGTGCCGAACCATCTGCTCCAGCACGTAGTCCTGGCGGCCACGGGCCGCCTGGGGGTTGACGTACGGATCGTAGCCGGAGGGGGCCTGCGGCAGCCCGGCGATGAAGGTCAGCTCGGCCAGGTCCAGCTCGGAGACGGAGCGCCCGAAGTAGGTCTGCGCGGCAGCCTCGACGCCGTACGCAAGGTTCCCGTAGTAGACCTCGTTGAGGTACAGCTCCAGGATCCGGTCCTTCGAGAAGCGGCGGCTGACCTCCCAGGCCAGGATCGCCTCTTTGATCTTGCGGTCCGGCGTCTGCTCGGGCGTCAGCAGCGTGTTCTTGACCAGCTGCTGGGTGATGGTGCTGGCCCCGGAGACGATCTCCCGCCCGCGCACGTTGAGGTAGAGCGCCCGCAGGATGGCGATCGGGTCGAAGCCGGGGTGCTGGTAGAAGTTGGCGTCCTCGGCGGCGATGGTGGCGTCGCGAAGGGCCTTCGGGATGCGGTCAATCGGCACGACGGTGCGCCGGCCGCCCTCGGGATCGGTGAACTCGCCCAGCAGCTCGTTGTTGCGGTCGAGGATGCGGGCGGTCTGGAAGACGCGACGCCTGTCGAGCTGGGTGTAGTCCGGCAGCTCTTTGGCGTAGTAGGCGTAGACGGCCACCACGCCGAGGAACCCGAGCGACGCTACCAGCACGAGCAGCAGCGCAGTCCAGAGGATGAAGCGCATAGGTGATCGGTCGCCTCATGCGAGCGTGGCGCGCCCGGATTGTACCAGGATGCCCTGGCCAGCCCCGGAAAACGGATTCATCTGAATCGACCAACGGTCATGCCAGAGCAATGCATGCGAGTTCCCCTGTCATCCTGAGCACAGCTCAGGATGACAGGGGAACTCGCATACTTCTCTGTGAATCTGCCGTCAGTCACGCTTCCGAGACGCTCCTCCCCCGCTCCCGCGCACAGGCCCGGTGGCCCGACTGCGTCGGAGGGTAAGGGCCGCATCGTAAGCCGCGGCGGCTGGCGTCAGGCAACCGTCCACAGGCGCGGCTTCGGCACCGAGCCAAGCTGCTCGGCCGTCCAGGCGTCCAGCCAGTCGTGGTCGGTGCCGCCCTCGTGCGACAGCTCGTAGAAGTCGACGGGCCCAGTTGGAGCGCTCGTCAGCGGCTTCAGCCACTCGTACCCTGAGAGGCCAGCCCCGCCGATGCTGAAGACCGTCCGGCCCGTGATGGCTGGCGCGTGGCTGCTCGCCTCGAAGTACGAGAGCGTGCGGGCGACGGCCTCCTCCTGCTCGGGATAGGCGCGCAGGTAGTCGTTGATCTCCTCGATGGGATACTCGTCGCTGCGCCGCCGCACCTCCATCAGCCGGTGGAACAGCATGCCAGACGCCTGCACAGCGGTGAAGCCGGGCCGGCGGGCTGCCGTCATCAACGCGAGGCCGCCCCCGACGATCCCGACCTTGTGCTTGTCCACCTCCGGCCGCGAGAGCAGGAACTCCGCGCCGCGCAGACAGTCCGCCACGATGCCCCGGAAGATGTAGCGGTTTGGATCGTCGATGCCGAGCGTCAGCAGCCCGGGAAAGGCCGCCGCGAACGGCTGGTCGGCCAGCCGCTGCCCCCGGTGCATCAGCACCAGCGTCACGTAGCGCTGGCGGTCGTCCAGGTGCGGCAGGTGGTTGACGCTGCCGTACCCCGGCGCGACAAGCAGGCCCGGCCATGGCCCCTGGCCGTTCGGGATGCTCAGGTAGCCAAAGATGCGGTACGGGCCGATGCTGGTGAGCTTCACGCCGTAGACGGTCGAGTGCTCGTCGGAGGGCAGGGCCAGCCGTTCGAGCGTCGGCGCGGCGGGGTACTGGGCCAGTTTGGCGTCAACCGCTGCCCAGTACGCATCGAAGTCGGACGGGCGTGGCATCGTCGTCTGCGTCATCATCGCCTCTCCTATCCGACCGTCGGCTGCGCGTGGCGCGAGGTTGGCGCGGGCTTCAGGTGCTTCGCCAGGAACGCCTCGACCTTCGGCATGACCCAGTGGCGGCCGGCGTCGTGGGCCGAGCGCGGCTGGGCGTGGAACTCCAGCGGGCAGGTCAGGGCGTTCTTGAGCGCGTAGCCGGTCTCCGGCGGGCAGACATCGTCGTTGAGGCCGATGTAGACCATCATCGGGGCGGTGATCCACGGCGCGAAGTTGATCCCGTCAAAGTAGGCGACCGTGTCGCGCATCTGCTGCTCGCGGTCGGGATACAGACGCAGGTAGTCGTTCATCTCCTGGTACGGCCAGGAGTTGGTCAGACTGGCGGCGTCCATGAACCCGCACAGGTACGGCGCGCCGGCCGCGCCGCAGGTGATGACGTCCCGCCGCAGCGCTGCCGTGGTGATCGTCAGCGCGCCGCCCTGGCTGCTGCCGTGCACGCCGATCCGCGCGGGGTCGACCTCGGGCCGCGTCAGCACGAAGTCCACCGCCCGGCAGGCGTCCACGTAGAATCCCCGGTAGCTGTAGGTGTGACGGTCCACGATGTTGTTGACCAGCAGCCCCGGGTAGCCGGGGTTGAAGTGTCGATTCGAGCGCAGCTTGCCGCGCGGCGCGACGCCGACCGCCGCGTACCCCATCTTGGCCCAGGACTTCGGCAGCGTCGGCTCGGAGACGTAGCCCGGGACGATCAGCAGCGCCGGATACGGCGGCGCGATGTAGCCTTCCTTCGGGCGGCAGTACCACCCGGCGATCCGCAGCCCATCCAGGCTGTCGTACCCGATCTCGTAGACGTCAACCTCGTCGGTGGAGCGCATCGGGATGTGCTCCATCGACGGGTTGAGCGGGAGTGCGTTGGCCTCGGCCATGATGGCCGCCCAGAAGTCGTCAAAGTCGGGTGGGCGCACCACGGACGTGCCGAACTGGTCCGCCGGTTTCCGCGCAGCTGCCATAGGTTGATCCCTTCTGCTGTAGCGATGACGCAACGAAGTGCCCGTCATCCCGACCGCGGCGAGGAACGAGCGAAGCGGAGGGATCTTCCTCAGTCTGCTCGCACGAAGAAGAAGAAGATCCCTCGACTTCGTTCGCAAGCTCACTCTGCTCGGGATGACGGTGGAGGGTCGGTGGTCCCCGCGGTTGAGATGGCGGAGGTGTGGTGTTGTCCCTTCGCAGGTGACCGCCCGATTCAGGGGGAGCGCGATCTTTGCTACGTGCTCGCCACGGCGATCGCCTGCGGCAGCCGCGCCAGGATCGCCCCCCGCAGCGAGTCTGCCACGATCCGCTCTTCGCCGGGCTGCATCGTCTGGGTGTTGATGCAGATGCTGTTCGGCTTCGCCGTCGGCCCCGTCGGCTCGAACAGGAAGATGCGCGGGTCGTGCTCCTCCATGTCGAGCACCAGCCGGTGCGCGTCGATGCCGCTCTCCGGCGTGAAGATCAGCTCGACGCGCGGGACCGGGTGCTCGCGGCCGTCGTAGATGTACGACGAGGTGACGCCGGGGAAATCGTTCAGCCGCTCCAGCATGTACTCGGCTTGCGCCTGCCAGCCGGCCATGTCGGCGGCGTGATCGCGCGCCAGGTAGTTCTCGATGGCGACGATCAGCCCGACGATGTCCTCCTTGGCCGCCTTCGCCGCCCGCCCGACGCTGTGATACGGGCTGCCGTTCAACCGGGCCGCGCGGATCAGGTCGGCCCGGCCCGCCAGGATGCCGGACGACTGCGGCCCCATCAGGCCCTTGCCGCCGCTGTACGTCACGAGGTCCGCGCCCTCGCCGATGTACGTGTTCAGGTTCTCGGCGGGCGGCAGCATCGCGGCGGCGTCCACCAGGACCGGGACATCGTGGGCATGCGCGATCTCGCACGTCCTCTTGAGCGGCAGCGCGCCCTGCCCGGCCCACGGCGACATCAGGTACACGACCAGCGCCGTCCGCTCGTTGATGGCGGACTCCAGTTGATACGGCAGCGCCGAGCCGCCGTACCCGATGTCCACAATGGTGGCGCCGGCCGCCCGCACACCGTGGTCGTAGCCGTTGCGGTGCGCCCGGTGCATGATCGCCTCGTGCTTCATGCCCGTGGTATCCGGCAACCGCGCGATCTTCGCCGGGTCCGTGCCGGCCAGGATCGCCGCCGTCCCGATCAGCAGGCCGGCCTCCGCGCCGCCGACCACCAGCCCGGCCTCGGCGCCTGTCGCCCGCGCGATGACCTCGCTGGCCTTGTCCTGCAGCTCATCCAGCACCACGTAGGCGCCGGCCGCCGCCTGCATCGCTTCGACGACGTCGGTGCGCATCAGCGTGCCGCCCAGCCGGGTGTGCGTGCCTCGGGCGTTGATGATCGGGCGCAACCCGAGACGCCGATAGATGTCAGCCACGTTGCTCCCCCTTCCGATTGCTGTGTCAGTATCAGGTTGCGAGACTGAAGAAGACCTCACCGGACGTGCTGCGGGTCCAGCGCGTCGCGCAGCCCGTCCCCGATGAAGTTGATCGAGAGCACGGCCAGCGCGATCATCGTGCCCGGCGGGATCCACAGCCACGGCATCGACTCCAGCACCGTCAAGGACTGTGCGTCCGTCAGCATGTTGCCCCAACTGGGCGTCGGCGGCTGCACGCCCAGCCCCAGGAAGCTGAGACCGGCCTCCAACAGGATTGCGTTCGCCATGCCGAACGTCGCCGCGACGATCACCGGGGCCACCGCGTTCGGCAGGATGTGCCGGAAGATGATCCGGCTGTTCGGGACGCCGATGGTCCGGCTCGCCAGCACGAACTCGCGCTCGCGCAGGGAGAGGAACAGCGCCCGCACGATCCGGGCGATGGGCGGCCACCCCAGTAAGCCGATCACCAGCATGATGTTGTAGATGCTCGGGCCGAGCACCGAGACGACGGTGATGATCAGGATCAGCGAGGGGAACGAGAGCACCACGTCCGCGAGGCGCATGACGATCGAGTCGGTCAGCCCGCCGTAGAAGCCGGAGATCGATCCGAGCAGCACGCCGATGACGGTGTAGATGGCGACCGCCACCACCCCGACGGACAGTGAGACCTGCCCGGCGTGCAGCAGCCGGCTGAGCACGTCGCGCCCGGAGGAGTCCGTCCCGAGGACGTGCGCCGCGCTCGGCCCCTGGCGATACGAGCTGATGTCTACCTTATACGGATCGTTGCCGAGCGAGAACACGGGCGCGGCAACGGCCAGGATCGTCAGCAGCAGCAGGATCATCGCGCCGGCCAGCGCCACACGGTGCCGGCGGAACCGCTGCCAGACACCGGGCCGGCGTCGGACACCGGGCGTCGGCACGCCGTTGACGGGTGCAGCAGCACCCGCACCGGGCTGCTGCCGCACCGAGATGCTCGAATCCGTCATGTTCTCACTCGCCTCACGCTGGTGAGTTGAACCATGAGCCGGCTTGAAGTGGTCATGAGTACTTGATGCGCGGATCGATCAGCGCGTAGATCAGGTCCGCAAGCAGATTGCTCATCAGGATGGTCACGGCGCTGATCAGGTTGATCGCCATGATGACCGGGTAGTCGCGGGCGCGGACCGCCGTGATCGCCAGCGTCCCCATGCCCGGCCACGCGAAGATCGCCTCGACGATGACCGTCCCACCCAGCAGGCGCGGCAGGTTCAGGGCGATGACCGTCACCAGCGGGATCAGGGCATTCCGCAACGCGTGCTGGTAGATGACGGTCCGCTCGCGGAGGCCCTTGGCGTGGGCGGTACGGACGTAGTCCTGCCGGATCACCTCCAGCATGCTCGAGCGGGTGTAGCGGATCAGCGGCGCGGCCTCGGCCAGCCCCAGCACGAAGGCCGGCAGGATCAGGTGCCAGAGCGCATCGGCAAGGGTGGGATCCTGCCCGACGGTCACCATGCCGCCGGCCGGCAGGATTGGCAGCTTCAACGCGAACAGGTAGATGCCTCCGAGCGACAGGAAGAACGACGGCACCGAGATCGCCGCGAACCCGAGGACCGTCGCGCCGTAGTCCAGCAGCGAGTACTGCCGCAGCGCCGACATCACCCCGACGGGGATCGCGATGATGATGGCGATGAGCTGGGCGGTCAGCATCAGCCGGAGGGTCGGCCAGAGGCGCTCGCCGATCTTGGTGGAGATCGGCTGGCGGTCCTGGAACGAGAAGCCCAGGTTGCCCTGGACGGCCTCCTTGAGCCAGATGCCGTACCGCACCAGGATCGGCTGGTTCAGCCCCAATGCCTCGCGCTGCTGCGCCAGGAACTCCGGCCCGAGGGCGGCCACCTGCTCTGGATTGACGAGCGCGTCCACCGGATCGCCGGGCGCCAGGCTGATGACCACGTAGACCACCAGCGTGATGCCCAGCAGGACCGGCACACTGACCATGAGCCGTTGCAGCAGATACTGTCCCATCAGTCAGGCCGCTCCGAGCCCGCGCGGGGACGGGTACGCCCCGCCCCCTGGCCGACTCCGATCACCCGGCCACCGTCCACTCGTCGGCGTTCCACATGTTGTGCGTGGCGTAGCTCGGCGGCTTGAACCCGACGAGCTTCTTGCTGTGCGCGAAGATCGAGTTCGGGGACCAGAGGTAGATCCAGGGCACGTCGTCGTTCAGAATCTGGGCGGCCTCGGTGTAGATCTTCTTCCGCTGCGCCTGATCCGTCGTGGCGCGGCCAGCCGGGAACAGCTCGTCCAGGCGGGTGTTGGTGTAGTGGCCGTAGTTCCCGCCGACCGGCACGAAGTTGGAGGTCTCCATATACTTGCCGGAGACGTTCGGGTCCTGCCGGAAGATGCCGCCGCCGATCTGGCCGATGTCGAACTCGCCGGCGTTGCGGCGGCGGGTGTACTCCGTCGCCTCGGCCGGGATGATCTCCATCGTGATGCCGACCTCCTTGAACTGCTGCTGGATGATCGGCATGTAGGCGTCGCGCTCCTTGGTCCCGGGCACGTAGACGGCCTGGAGCGAGCGGCCGCTGTCCCAACTGGCGGCCTTCAGCAGCTCCTTCGCCTTGCCTGGATCGAACTTGTACGGGTTCAGCTCCAGGTTGCCCATCCAGTCCGGGCCGATGATCGTCTGGTTGACGACCTGCGCCTCGCCCTGGTAGATCGCCTTGACGACGGCCTCGCGGTCCAGCGCGTACAGCATGGCCTGGCGGACCCGCTTGTCCTTGAGGTAGTCCTTGCGGACGTTGATCGCCAGGAAGTCGATGCTGGGGCTGGGCACGCTGACGACGGTGACGTTCGACACCTTCTTCAGCCGCTCCATCTCGGAGGTCGGCACGATCATCAGGTCAAGCTCGCCGCGCTCCATCTGCGCGATGGCCGCGTCCGCCGCCAGCAGCTTGAAGAAGATCCGGTCGAGCTTCGCCTTCGGGCCGCCGGTGTAGTTGTCGTTCCGCTTGATCTCGAGGTACTGATCCGTCTCATACTTGACGAACTGGAATGCGCCGGCCGAGACGTTCGGGTTGAGCGAGAACGGGTGCTTCTGAAGCTGATCGGGCGCAACGTCCTTGAGGACGTGGGCCGGCAGGATGCTCAGGCCGGAGAAGTCGCCGAGGGTGAGCAGGAACGTCGAGTCGGCCTTCCGGAGCGTGATCTTGATGGTCGAGTCGTCGGGCGCCTGGACGCCGGAGACGCCGTCCATCTTGGTGTCGCCGTACTCCGTCGCCCCCTCGATGTCCACCAGCCGGCCGCGCCAGTAGGTCGCCGCCCGCTTGTCGATGGCCCGCTCCAGCGTGAACTTCACGTCCTGGGCGGTGAGCGGCTTCCCATCCGAGAAGGTGATGCCCTTCTTCAGCGTGAAGGTGTAGGTCTTCGCATCTGGTGAGACGTCGATCTTCTCGGCGAGGTCCGGGACCGCTTCGAGCTTATCGTTGATGCGGACCAGCGCCCCGAACATCAGCCGCTCGACGCCCTGCTCCGAGCCGGCCGTCGAGTAGAGCGTGTTGAAGGTGACTGGCTTGGTCCAGTGGACGCTGATCTGGCCGCCGCTCGCGCCGCCGGCTGCCGCTGGCTTCGCCGCTTCGGCCGGCTTGGCAGCCGCCGCCGGCGCGGGGGCCGTGGTCGGCGCTGGCGCGGCTGGCGCGGCCGGTGCGGCTGGCTTCGCCGCCTCGGCAGGCTTGGACTCGGCCGGCTTCGTCTCGGCGGGCTTGGCCGGGGCTGGCGCAGCCTGCTGGCCGCACGCGGCCAGCACGCCGCTGAGGGCCGTCGCGCCCGCGCCCGTAACCAGCGCCCGCAGCAGGGTGCGGCGACTCATGCCGCGCGAGAGGACGCCATCGTCCGGTCGGTCGAGGTGCTGGTGCTTGCTCATCGTTCCTCGTGCTCCTCTGGGGTGGCTGGGGTCAGGCGAAGCCTGACGTGCTCGGCTGAACAGCGGCGCCACGCGAGACGGGGGAAGGGAGCGGCGCGGGCCTTACGGCCGGAGTCTGGCTAGGGTAGCCGGGTTGGATACGATTGTCATTCGGCCTGGCCGCGGGCAGGGCGAACGGTCGGTCGGCAGGACGAAGGGCCGCGCGGAGCGCCCGGCGCGCCTCCTTCGCCGCGTACCGTGACCCCGCGCCGCCACGCCAGGGGTGGCAAGGTGCCGGCATTCTACACGGATGGTCACGCTGGTGCTGCAGCGTGCAGCACAAGACGCTCGGGTGGGGGGTTGTGCACGATATCGATGCTGGGTCAGGCCGGCACGGGGCCGCTCGATCGACTCACCGGCGCACCCGGCCACACGCGCACCGGCGACAACTCGACCATCGCGATGATGCGAGCCGCAGGGCGGAACCTTCACCAACGTGCATGGCCTGTTCCGAAGATCGCTCGCCGATGGCCCATCGCCGGATGCGGCCCCAGCATCGGATTTGACAGCATCTCAAGACGCCCGCTACGATCCCGGCGACCGCGGAGACGGCGCATCGCGGGCGCACACGAGGAACACTGGCTTCCTGGATTGCTGTCACAAAGGTGCTGCTCACGCGATGCTCGCTCGGCTCAACGCTCTTTTCCTGCTGCTCCTCCTGGCATCCCTGGCGATCTTCGAGCCGGAAGCCCAGACCGTGCGGGCCGGGTTCACGCTCGTCGGGATCGTGGATGGCGGCAAGCCCAGCGGCGCCACGCTCTCGCCGGACGGCGCCCTCACGATTGTCTCGGATGACAGTGGCGCGCCGATGCGCTACGTCATCAGCCTGGCCTGGATCAAGGATCGCCTGCCCGACATCGCGCAGGACGACCTGCTGAGCATCGAGGTCGAGGTGCTGCCAGACGGCACCCTCGTCGCCACGTCGATCTCGAACCTGAGCGACCGCGAGGGCACGGTGAACGACGGACTCTCGACCGGCTCTCGGCGGGTGCGAGAGCAGCCTCGGCAGCCAGCAGGCTCGGATGCGTCCAATGACGGCCCACCGACCGCGACAACCACGCCGGACAGCACGCCAACGCCGACCGCCGTCACCACCACAACGGTCAGCAGCACACCTAGCAGCACCGTGAGCAGCACGCCCACCGATACCGCAGCGGCCACGCCATCAGCGACCGCCACGCCGACCGTGACCAGCACACCCGCCGCCACCAGCACGCCCACCGTAACGCTCACCCCGGTCCCACCCGTCGCCGTCGATGACAGCACCACCGTCTTCGAAGACAGCGGTGCGAACGCCGTCGCCGTCCTGACCAATGACACCGGCAGCGGACCGAAGTCCATCGCCTCGGTAACCCAGCCCGCCAGCGGCACAGTCACCATCACCGGAGGTGGGACCGGCGTGAGCTACGCGCCGAACACCAACTACTGCAACGCCCCGCCCAGCGCCATGCTGGACACGTTCACCTATACCCTGGTGCCGGGCGGCTCCACCGCCACAGTGTCTGTCACAGTGACCTGCGTGGATGACAACCCGGTGGCCAACGCTGACAGCCCCACGGTCACGGAGGACGCCGGGCCGACCGCGATCGACGTCCTGGGAAACGACACCGATGTCGACGGTGGACCGATCTCCATAACCTCGGTCACGCAGCCAGCCCATGGTACGGTCGTCATCACCGGCGGCGGGACTGGGCTCACGTACGAGTTCAACGCTCCTGACTGTACCCTGCTGACCGGCCCGGTCACGTTCACCTACACCCTGACACCGGGCGGCTCCACCGCGACCGTCTCGGTGACAGTGTTCTGCGTGGCGTAGACCAGGGGCGACATGCACATTCTCACTCCCGACATGGTGGTAGAGCAGGGCGATTGCATGTTCGCTGGTGTTCCCGAAGCGCGACGAGACGCGCAGTCGGGGGTTGAAACCCCCGCCTACACTCATTCAGTCGCTGCGCGACGGACGCCGGGAACAGCGTCGTCCGGTGAGACCCGGGGCGTCGCGAAGCGACTGCAGGATCGTAGGCGGGGACTTCAGTCCCCGACCGCCCGTTCCATGATGCTTCGGGTACCCCAATGAACATGCAATCGCCCTGATGCTGCTACCAGTGCAATCGTATGTTGATGTCGTCGTGCCGCCGCGTCGGGGCTTGAAAGCCCCGCCTACCATCCTGCAGTCGCTGCGCGACGCTGTAGTCTCACCAGTCCCTGTCCGTGCCCGGCGTCCGTCGCGCAGCGACGGTGTGACTGTAGGCGGGGACTTCAGTCCCCGACCGCCCGTTCCATGATGCTTCGGGGACACCAATGAACATGCAATCGCCCTGGCTACACCGAGTTCGCCATCACCGGGAAGCATGCTGCCACCATCGCCCTCCTGCCGCCTCTTCACAAAGACCCATTTGACCGCTTGCTGCTGGCGCAGGCCATCAGCGAGGGCGTCACGCTGAGGGCGTCACGCTACAACTGACCGCCGACGCACGCCCGGCTCAGTATCCAGGACCGATCCGGCTGCTGTAGCGCACCATCATCGGCCCCGCGCCTGACACCTCAAGGTCAAACAGGGGCGCTCGACGGTCCTCGGCGTTAGCACTCGATCTAATAGATTGCTAACACTCGTCATACGGGCCTCTTACGAGCCGGCCGATACAACTCCACTAGACATTTCTGGTGTGTGGTGGGCTCTGTCGGCCACCGCGCGCCTCTGTTCGGGACCAGGAGGTGCCGATGAGCGGTCCACAGCACGAGCGAAGTCCAGATCCTCAGGGAGCGGCTGGTGCTGGCGCGTCCGGCGAGCCGTTGACCGTCGAGGCGCAGCTGGAACAGGCGCGCGCCGAGGCCGACGAGCAGCGCCGCAAGGCCGAGTCGTACCTGGATCTCGCACAGCGCTCACAGGCCGATTTTGTCAACTACAAGCGCCGCACGACCCAGGAGCTGGAGCAGAAGGTCAAGGACGCCAACGCCAGCCTGCTCACGCAGCTTCTGCCCGTGATCGACGATCTCCAGCGGGCGCTCACAAGCATCCCGGCAGAGCTGGCGGAGCAGTCCTGGCCCAAGGGCGTCGCCCTGATCGGCCAGAAGCTCGAGCATTTGCTGCAGCTCCAGGGCCTCGAACGGATCGGCGCGGAGGGCGACCTCTTCGATCCGCACGTTCACGAGGCCGTCGCCTACGAGTCCCACCCCGTCTACGACGAGGGGCAGGTCGCCAGCGTCTACCGCGTCGGCTACCGCCTCAACGAGCGCGTCCTGCGCCCGGCCCAGGTGGTCGTCGCGCGGGGGTCGAGCACGTCGCCGGCATCGGCCGGGGGCGATTCCCGGTCGGTCGGCGAGGGCACGTCGCACGCGTGAGCGCGGACCGCGCCCCTTTCTGACTGTTCGCACGTCTCGTCGTGGCGCTGAGGCATCGGCCCCACGACATCAAGGAGGCACAATCCACTATGGCAAAAATCCTGGGCATCGACCTCGGCACGACCAACTCCGTGATGGCGGTCATCGAGGCCGGGGATCCGACGATTCTTGAGAACGCCGAGGGCAACCGCCTGACGCCATCCGTCGTCGCGGTCAACCCGAAGACCAGCGAGCAGATCGTGGGGCAGGTGGCCCGCCGGCAGGCGATCACCAACCCCGAGAACACGATCTTTTCGGTCAAGCGCTTCATGGGCCGCAAGTTCTCCGACCCCGAGGTGCAGGAGGCGCTCAAGCACGTCCCCTACACCGTCAAGGCCGCGTCCAACGGCGACGTGCGGGTGGTGATGGGCGGCAAGGAGTTCTCCCCGCCTGAGGCCTCGGCGATGATCCTGCGGAAGCTGAAGCAGGACGCCGAAGCCAAGCTCGGCGAGGCCATCACCCAGGCCGTGATCACCGTCCCTGCCTACTTCAACGACAGCCAGCGGCAGGCCACGAAGGATGCCGGCCAGATCGCCGGCCTCGAAGTCCTCCGCATCATCAACGAACCGACGGCGGCAGCCCTGGCCTACGGCCTGGACAAGAAGGGCACGGATCAGAACATCGCGGTCTACGACCTCGGTGGCGGCACCTTCGACGTCTCGGTGCTGCGCGTTGGCGAGGGCGTCTTCGAGGTGGTCTCCACCAACGGCGACACCTACCTCGGCGGCGACGACTTCGACCTCCGCATCATCGAGTGGGCCGTTGACGAGTTCCGCAAGGATCAGGGCATCGACCTGCGCCAGGACAAGATGGCCCTCCAGCGGCTGAAGGAAGCGGCCGAGAAGGCGAAGATCGAGCTGTCGACCACCCTGCAGACCGAGCTGAACCTCCCGTTCATCACGGCGGATGTCTCTGGCCCGAAGCACCTGGCGCTCACGCTGACCCGTGCACGCCTGGAGCAGCTGACGGCTGACCTGGTGGAGCGGACCGTTGGCCCCTGCCGCGCGGCCCTGCGCGACGCCGGCCTCGACGCGAGCCAGATCGACGAGGTCGTGCTGGTCGGCGGCCAGACCCGCATGCCGGCCGTCTCCGAGCAGGTCAAGAAGCTCTTCAACCGCGAGCCGCACAAGGGCGTCAACCCTGACGAGGTCGTGGCGGCTGGCGCGGCCATCCAGGCCGGCGTTCTCGGCGGCGACGTCAAGGACATCCTGCTGCTGGACGTCACCCCACTGACGCTCGGCATCGAGACGCTGGGCGGCGTCAGCACCCCGCTGATCCCGCGCAACACGACGATCCCGACCAGCAAGAGCGAGACGTTCACCACGGCCGCCGACGGTCAGACTTCGGTGGAGGTGCACGTCCTCCAGGGCGAGCGCCTGATGGCCGCCGAGAACAAGTCACTGGCGCGCTTCATCCTCGACGGCATCCTGCCGGCCCCGCGCGGCATCCCGCAGGTTGAGGTCACCTTCGACATCGACGCCAACGGCATCCTGAATGTCTCGGCGAAGGACAAGGCGACCGGCAAGGAGCAGCGCATCGTCATCCAGGCCAGCTCTGGTCTGGCCAAGGACGAGATCGACCGGATGGTGCGTGAGGCCGAGGCGAACGCCGCCGAGGACCAGAAGCGCCGCGAGGAGATCGAGGAGCGGAACCGGGCTGACAGCCTGGCGTACCAGGCCGAGAAGATCGTGCGGGAGAGCGGCGACAAGCTGCCTGCCGACCTGAAGACCGAGGTCGAAGAGAAGACCAGGACGCTTCAGGAGGCCTTGAAGGCCAACGACATCACCGCCATGCGGGATGCCCAGAACGCCTTGCAGGACGCGCTCAACCGGGCGGGGGCGGCCGTCTACACGGCGCAGGCCCAGCAGGCCGAGGCCGAGGGCGCGGCGGGACCGGATGACCAGCCGGGCGCTGGCGGGCAGCCGGGCGGCGGCTCGCGGCCGGGCACGGTCGAGGGCGAGTACCGCGAAGTCTAATTGCTGGTTCTGGGTACTGGGTACTGGGTTCTGGGGGGCTCCCCTGAAACCCAGAACCCAGTACCCAACACCTACGTCAAGAGGAGGGTCAGGGAATGGCCTTGTCACTGAAGCCGTTGGGCGACCGGGTGGTCGTCAAGCCGAAGAGCCGCGACGAGCAGACCAAGGGCGGCATCATCCTCCCCGACACGGCGAGCGAGAAGCCGCAGCAGGGCGAGGTGCTGTCCGTTGGCCCGGGCCGCCGCCTGGACAACGGGTCGCTGGTGGCGCTCGACCTGAAGGTTGGCGACACCGTCCTCTTCGCCAAGTACAGCGGCACCGAGTTCAAGCACGACGACGACGACCTGCTGATCCTGAACGAGCGCGACGTGCTCGCGGTGATCGAAGGCTAAGGAACGAGCGAACAGGCGTCAGCTTTCAGCCGTCAGCAAAGTGTTCCGTCGCTGAATGCTGACCGCTGATACCTGACAGCTACGGAGGAAGGGAGCAACATGCCCGCGAAGGATCTGGCATTCGACGAGTCGGCGCGCCGACAGCTCAAGGCCGGCATTGATGCGCTGGCGAACGCCGTGAAGGTGACCCTCGGGCCGCGCGGCCGGAACGTCGCCATCGATAAGAAGTGGGGCCCGCCCACCGTCACCCATGACGGCGTCACCGTCGCCAAGGAGATCGAGCTCGAGAACCCGTTCCAGAACATGGGTGCTCAGATGCTCAAGCAGGCTGCGACGAAGACCAACGACGTCGCCGGCGACGGCACCACGACGGCCACCATCCTGGCGCAGGCCATGGTGACCGAGGGGCTCCGCAACGTCACCGCCGGCGCGAACCCGATGCTCATCAAGCGGGGCATCGAGAAGGCTGCCGACGCGGCGGTCGCCGAGGTCAAGCGGCTCGCCAAGCCGGTGAAGGGTCGCGAGGATCTGGAGCGCATCGCCACCATCTCCGCGAACGACGCCGAGATCGGCAAGCTGTTCGCCGAGGCGATGGAGAAGGTCGGCAAGGACGGGGTCATCACCGTCGAGGAGAGCAAGACCCTCAAGCTCGAGATCGAGTACACCGAGGGGATGCTGTTCGACCGCGGCTACATCTCGCCGTACTTCATCACCAACCCCGAGCGGATGGTCGCCGAGGTCGACGAGCCGTACATCCTGATCACCGAGAAGAAGATCAGCTCGGTGCAGGAGCTGCTGCCAGTTCTCGAGCAGCTGGTGCAGACCGGCCGCAAGGAGCTGGTCATCATCGCCGAGGACGTGGACGGCGAGGCCCTGGGCACCCTGGTGGTGAACAAGCTGCGCGGCGTGCTGAACGTCCTGGCGATCAAGGCTCCGGGCTTCGGCGACCGCCGCAAGGAGATGCTCCGCGACATCGCCGTGCTGACCGGCGGCGAGGTCATCTCCGAGGAGCTGGGCAAGAAGCTGGAGAACGCCAGCATCGCCGAGCTGGGCCGGGCGCGCCGCATCGTGTCCAACAAGGACGAGACGACGGTCGTCGAGGGCCACGGCTCCGAGGACGCGATCAAGGCCCGCATCAACCAGATCAAGGCCCAGATCGAGGAGACCACCTCGGACTACGACCGCGAGAAGCTGCAGGAGCGGCTGGCGAAGCTCTCCGGCGGCGTGGCGGTCGTCAAGGTCGGCGCGGCCACCGAGGTCGAGCTGAAGGAGAAGAAGGCCCGCGTCGAGGACGCGCTCCAGGCCACCCGGGCGGCGGTCGAGGAGGGCGTGGTGCCGGGCGGCGGCGTCTCGCTGCTGGCGGCGGCTCGGGCGCTCGACTCTCTGAAGCTGGACCCGGACCAGCAGGTTGGCGTCGAGATCCTGAAGCGCGCGCTTGAGGAGCCGACTCGCCAACTGGCGAACAACGCCGGACTTGAGGGTTCGGTCATCGTGCAGGAGCTGAAGGCGCGCCACAAGACCGATCCGAACATCGGCTTCAACGTGTCGACGGAGCAGTACGGCAACCTGATCGACCTCGGCATCATCGACCCGGCCAAGGTGACCCGCTCGGCGCTGGAGAACGCGGCGTCCGTGGCTGGCATCATCCTGACCACCGACGCGCTGGTGACCGAGAAGCCTGAGAAGGCTCCGGCGGCCCCGGCCGGCGGCGGGATGCCCGAGTACGACTGATCCCGTCTGACCTCGGTCAGGCTGAATCAGTCAGATAACCACGAGCGGCCCGAGGGAGACTCCCTCGGGCCGCTCTTCTCGCCCAGTACAGGGAGAGCATCAGCCGTGGTGTATTGAGTACGGGGCAGGGCAACTGCATGCTCGTTGAGGTTCCCACAACGTTGTGAGACGCGCAGTCGGGGGTATCAAGCCCTGACGACGCGGCACGACCCGCCCAACGTGCAATCGCCCTGCCGAGGCTGGCCGAATCGAGTGCGGGATGGCCGCCGCCCTGCGATACTGGGAACAGAGCGGGAGCGTACCTGGAACGGCGAGGGGGAGTGCCATGCAGCTCGGCGTGCTCGGACTCGGTCGGATGGGCGCCAACATCGCGCGCCGCCTGATGCGCGCGGGCCACAGCCCGGTGGTCTTCGACGTGAACTACGCTGCCGTCGAGCAACTGCGCGGCGAAGGTGCGACGGGCGCTGGTTCGATGGAGGAGTTCATCGGCACGCTCGGCCGGCCACGCGCCATCTGGCTGATGCTGCCGGCCGCCATCGTGGATCAGACTATCGCCGCGCTGACGCCCTTGCTCGACCGTGGCGATATCCTGATCGACGGCGGCAACTCGTTCTTCCACGACGATATCCGTCGCGCCACGTCGCTCGCGCCGATGGGCATCCACTACCTGGATGTCGGGACCAGCGGCGGCATCTGGGGGCTGGACCGTGGGTACTGCCTGATGATCGGCGGGGAGGCCGAGACCGTCCAGCGCCTCACGCCGATCTGGGAGGCGCTCTCGCCGGGCGTTGAGGCGGCCGGCATCACGCCCGACAAGGACGGAACCAGCACCGCCGAGCATGGCTACCTGCACTGCGGCCAGCACGGCGCAGGGCACTTCGTGAAGATGGTGCACAACGGCATCGAGTACGGGCTGATGGAGGCGTTCGCGGAAGGGTTCAACATCCTGTACAACGCCAACGTCGGCAAGCGCGAGCACAAGACGGATGCCGAAACGACGCCGCTCCGGAACCCTGAGGTCTACCAGTACGACTTCGACCTGGCCGCGATTGCCGAGGTCTGGCGGCGCGGCAGCGTGGTCGCGTCGTGGCTGCTCGATCTGACGGCGCGCGCCCTCCACGACAACCCGTCGCTCTCCAACTTCACCGGGCACGTCTCGGACTCCGGCGAGGGGCGCTGGACGCTGGACGCCGCGATTGACGAGTCGGTGCCGGCGCCGGTGCTGAGCGCGGCGCTCTTCGCCCGGTTCAGCTCGCGCGGGGAGTCAGAGATGGCGGACCGGCTGCTCTCGGCGATGCGCTACGAGTTCGGCGGGCACCGCGAGGCGAAACAGTAGGAGCCAGGAGTCAGGACAGGCCGTCACCTCGTGGAATCAGTGCAAGAAGCAATTGTCATCCTGAGCGCAGCGAAGGACCTCACCCGCTGACGCGATGGTGGACGGTCGGCGGGTGACACGTACGCAGACGGCCAGCGGGTGAGGCGCGCGATGACGGTCAGCCGGTGGGGCGCACGATGACGGTCAGCGGGTGGTGCGAGTGTTGACGGTCAGCGGGTGAGGTCCTTCGCTGCGCTCAGGATCATATGCTTCTTGCAGTCGCTGAAGTGCGAGGCGCGACCCTGGATTAGAACAGGCCGACGACGTCCCCGTTCTCGTCCAGGTCGATCTGCTGGTACGCTGCCGTTGTCGGCAAGCCGGGCATCGTCATGATCTCGCCGGCGACCGGGGTCAGGAAGCCGGCTCCGGTGTAGGCGCGCACCTCGCGAATGGTCACGGTGAAGCCCGTGGGCCGGCCCTTCTTCGCGGCGTCGTCCGAGAGCGAGAGCGGCGTCTTCGCCATGCAGACGGGCAGGCCACCCAGCCCCTGCTCGACGTACTGGGCCAGTTGACGGCGGGCGCGCGGTTGAAACACGACATCCGCGGCGCCGTAGACCTCCCGCGCCACCACCCGAATCTTCTCTTCCGGCGAGGCGTCCAGGTCGTACAAGAAGTGCGGCGCAGACTGTCCGCTGTCGGCCACCTTCGCCACGGCCCGGGCCAGGTCCAGGCCGCCCGCGCTGCCCTGGGCCCAGACGTCGCTGACCTGGGCGTCGAGCGCCCCCGCACGCAGAGCCCCCGCGCGGATGGCCTCGATCTCGGAGGGGAAGTCGCTGGTGAACCGGTTGACGGCCACCACCGCCGGCACCCCGAAGCGCCGCACGTTCTCGATGTGCTTGTCGAGGTTCGCCATGCCCTCAGCGACGGCCTGGGGGTCTTCCCGTTCGAGGCCTGGATCGAGCGGCTTGCCGGTCGCGACCTTGAACCGGCCCGAATGCACCTTCAGCGCGCGGACCGTGCAGACCACCACCGCCACATCCGGCAGCACGCCGGAGGCGCGCCCCTTCAGGTGCATCAGCTTCTCAAAGCCCATGTCCGCGCCGAAGCCGCTCTCCGTCACCACGTAGTCGGCCAGCTTGAGGGCCAGCAGGTCGGCCAGCACGCTTGAATTCCCGTGCGCGATGTTGGCGAACGGCCCGGTGTGCACCAGCATCGGCGTGTGCTCGGTGGTCTGGAGCACGTTCGGCTGGAGGGCGTCCTTCAGGAGGACGGCCATCGCGCCGGCCACCTGCAACTGCTCGGCGGTGACCGGCTGCCCGTCCCGCGAGACGCCGACCTGGATCGCGCCGAGCCGCAGGCGCAGCTCACGCAGGTCACGCGAGAGGCCGAGGATCGCCATCACCTCGGAGGCCACGGCGATGTCGAAACGAGTCTCGCGCGGCACCCCGTTCTCGCGCCCGCCCAGCCCCACCACGATCTGGCGCAGGGCGCGGTCGTTCACGTCGACCACGCGCGGCCACGAGATGCTGAGCGGATCGAGGCCGAGCGCGTTGCCGTGCAGGATGTGGGCGTCGATGGCCGCTGCCAGCAGGTTGTGCGCCAGCGCCACGGCGTGATTGTCGCCCGTCAGATGGAGGTTGAGCGACTCCATCGGCAGCACCTGGCTGTGGCCACCACCCGCCGCGCCGCCCTTCACGCCGAAGACCGGCCCCAGCGACGGCTGCCGGATCGTCCCGACCGTCCGCTTGCCGAGTGCCGAGAGCGCCATCGACAAGCCGACGGTCGTCAGCGTCTTGCCCTCGCCAAGGGGCGTCGGGGTGACTGCCGTCACGGCCACGTACCGCCCGTTCGGCCGGTCCGCCAGCCGCCGGAGGATGGCGGCAGCGTCGAGCTTGGCGACATGCCGACCGTACGGGATCAGCTCATCGTCCTGGACACCCAGGCGGGCGGCGATCTCGGCAATCGGCTGGAGCGGCGTTGCCTGGGCGATCTCCAGGCTGGAACGGTGGGCGGCGGCGAGGCTGTCCGTGCGAGGCGTCTGGGCCTGTGTCACCGTGTGGCTCCGTGGCTGAACGTAGGTGAAGGATGACATGGCGCGCCTCCTTCATACGAGAACGACAGCGCGGTCAAAAACGGGGCGCATCAGGCGAGGGCGGCCTCGCCGTCCATCGCCGACGACACGCTGCCGATCCTTCGGGCCATGCCCCTCAGGGACGAGTACGGCGCGGTCGTGGGCGTCATTCGTGCCGCGGATGGCCTACAATCGGGCACAAACGGAGGTCAGCGCATGGCCGAGCGTGGTGGCAATGCGGAAGGCTCGCGCCTCACTGGTGACGAGCTGGCCGAGTTCCTGTCTGGCGCCTGGATTTGCCGGCTGGCGACCCTCTCCGACGACGGGCACCCGTATGTGACGCCGCTCTGGTTCGAGTACGACGGCGACGGCTACGTCTTCATCGGGCGGGAGCGGGCGGAGTGGATCGCGCACATTCGGCGTGACCCGCGCGTCGGCCTGTGCATCGACGATCCGGACGGCGCGCATGCGCGGGTGGTTGTGCAGGGGACGGCGGAGATCGTGGAGGGGCCGAGCGTGCGCGGCCCGTGGCTGCCGATTGCCGAGCGGATGGCGCGGCGCTACATGGGCGGCGACGACGGCCTGAAGTACATGACGAAGACGCTGGACTTCCCGCGCGTCACCATCCGCGTGACGCCTGAGCGCACCACGACGTGGCGCGGCGCATGGGCAGCGAAGTACACCCGGTAGGCACGATTGTGGGCTGTGGGTGTTGGTGAAAGCGTGCAAATCACAATTGTCATCCTGAGCGCAGCGAAGGACCTCACCCGCTGACCGTCAACTTGCCGTCGTCTGCTGACCGTCAACGCTCCCGTTACCCGCTGACCGTCAACTTGCCGTCGTCTGCTCACCATCAGCGCTACCCCACCCGCCTACCGTCAACGTTCGCGTCAGCGGGTGAGGTCCTTCGCTGCGCTCAGGATGACATGGGGGGGTGCGTCTTTACTACAGCGCGGCGGCGCACGTCAGCCGGCGTGCTTCCACGATCACCGGCCCCGGATGCTGGGCAGCTTCGCGAAGCCGTTCGTGCCGGCGATCAGCCGTTCCAGCATGTGCTGGGCCGGGTGGTAGCCCGGCTGCTCCTCCAGCGCCTTCCGGAAGCAGCGGATGGCCTCGGTGCGGTTGCCGCGCGTGGCATGGATCCGCCCGAGGTTCGCCCAGGGGTAGACGCGGGCCTCGTAGCGCTCCGCCGCGATGGCCCGCTCCAGCCAGGGGATCGCCTCGTCGTACTTGTGCTGCTGGATCAGGTACGCGCCGATGTCGTTGTACGGGTTGCCGAACGCCGGATCGACCTCGATGGCCTGCTTGCACTCGGCAATGGCCTCGTCGATGCGCCCCTGGTGGCTGAAGGCCCAGCCTCGGAAGGTGTACGCCTCAGCCGTTGGGAACAACTCGATGGAGCGGGTCAGCGTGATGATGGCGTCGTTGTAGCGTCGCGCCTCAATCAGCCGCCCGCCTTCGGTCCAGAGCCGCAACGCCTCAGCGCGGCGCGCCTCGTCGGTCACGGTGTGTCTCCCGGGTAGCGCACCTGTGTGACGGGCGTCATCGAACGGCTCCCGATCGTGATCAGCTAGAGTGATCGCGCAACGAGCGCTGCTGCGCGATTGTGCGAAGGGTAGCATGCGCCCCGCAACCGTGGGACGGTCCAGGGGCGTTGTGGCAGGGAAGTGAGCCGATGACTGACCGTTCCGCCCGTGCGGGCGCCGCGCCGACACCGCACCGCGCCGAGCCGCGTGTGATCGCCGGCGGCACGGTGGTGACCATGAACCCCGCGCGCGAGGTCGTGCAGGCTGACGTGCTGGTCGGCGCGGATGGCGCGATAGCCGCGCTGCTGCCGCCCGGCTCGCCCACCCCCGTGGGCGCGCAGATCGTCGACGCGGCGGGCTGCTTCGTGACGCCCGGGCTGGTGCAGGCCCACCTGCACCTGTGCCAGACGCTCTTTCGGGGGTTGGCCGAGGAGCGCCCGCTGCTGGCGTGGCTCAAGGAGCGCATCTGGCCGCTGGAGGCCGCCCACGACCATGCCAGCCTGTTGGCGTCGGCCCGCCTGGGCATCGCCGAGCTGCTGCGGACCGGCACGACGGCGATCCTCGACATGGGCACCGTTCACCACACGGACGCCCTGTTTGAGGCGGCCGAGGCGTCTGGCATCCGCTACACCGGCGGGCAGGCGCTGATGGACCGGGGCGAGGGCGTCCCGCCGGGACTCTGCCAGCCGACGGCTGCGGCCCTGGCCGAGAGCGACGCCCTCCGTGCCCGCTGGGACGGCGCGGCTGGTGGCAGGCTGCGGTATGCCTACAACCCGCGCTTCATCCTCTCGTGCTCGCCGGAGTTGCTGCAGGGCGTCGCGGAGCGGGCCAGGTCCGGTGCGTGGGTCCACACGCATGCCTCCGAGCAGCAGGAAGAGCTGGCGGTCGTCCGCGCCGAGCTGGGGTGCAGCGACCTGGAGTACTTCGCGCGGATCGGGCTGACGGGACCCTGGCTGGTGCTGGCACACGGGGTCTGGTTCGACGACGCGGGCCTTGCCGAGGTGGCTCGGAGCGGCTCACACGTGACCCACTGCCCAGCCTCGAACATGAAGCTGGCGTCGGGGTTGGCCCCGGTGCGCCGGATGCTCGACCTGGGGATCAACGTGGCGCTCGGTTCGGATGGGGCGGCGTGCAGCAACACGCTCGATGGCTGGCAGCAGCTCTGGCTGGCGGCGCTCATCGGGTCCGTCCACGATGGTGCGGGCGCGCTGCCTGCCCGTGAGGCGTTCGAGGTGGCGACGCTCGGCGGGGCGCGGGCGCTCGGGCTGGCGGACCAGATCGGCAGCGTCGAGGTCGGGAAGCGGGCCGACCTGCTGGTGGTGGACCCTCACGCCCACCTGCCCAACGGCGACCCGTACACGACGCTGGTCTACTCGTGCCGGGGGACGGACGTGCGGGCTGTGCTGGTGGATGGTCGGGTGGTGGTGGACGCTGGCCGGCTGCTGACGCTTGACGCCGAGGCCGTGCGCGCCGATGCCGTCAGCGCCCGTGACGCCGTGCTGGCTCGCGCGCGGATGCCCTGAGACGCAGGCGCGTCGGCTTCTGGATCAACGGGCTCGCCGCGTATGATGTGTACGTGCTGATGATCGTTCCGGAGTGAGGTATCTCTGGTGGCCGTCTCCGTCTACCCCCAGCTTGATGCGCTGCTGAGCGCGCGCGGCCTCTCGCTGCTCGACCTCCAGAGCGAACATGGTCTCAGCGCGTCTGAGCAGCAAGAACTGGCAGCACTCGTCGAGATCGATTGGCAGAGGCAGATGCATGGCTTCAACAGGCCCCCGTTGATCCGCGTGCGCGCAGGTCGTACATTGAACGCCAACGGGCGCGCCGAGCAACATGACCGATTCACCCGCCATCCGGCAAGCACAGGAACGGCTCGCACGCCTGTCGTCTCACGATCCAGCGCATGCGGACGTGCGGTTGGTTGTACAGTGGCGGGCGCATAGCGCCTGTGAGTACTGTCTGATGCCGTCACGCTCGCAGTTTCACGTTGACCAGGTGATCCCGCGGCATCGATGGCATGCGTATCTGGCTTCTGAGGTCGCTCATTCAGTTGATCGTATGCTGTGAGCGGCGCGCAGTGGTTGAGGCGTGAACGTCGGACCGGCCTGGATCGTCGTGCTGGTGGCGCTTGGGTACGCCTACGCGCTGCGCTCGGCGGGCCGACGCCGCCGCCCGGCCGGCTGGCGGATCGGGGCGTTCCTCGGCGGGCTTGGCGTGCTCGGCGCGGCCCTGTCCGGCCCGCTCGACAGCCTGGCCCATGCGCTCTTCTGGGCGCACATGGTCCAGCACATGCTGCTCACCATCGTCGTGCCGCCGCTGGTGGCCTGTGGTCAGCCGCTGTATGTCGGGATGGCCCTGTTCTCCCCCGCGCAGCGGCAAGCACTAGCTCGTCTCGGGGTCGAGTCGCGGGGGGTGCGCATCGCGCTGGCGATCGCCGCGCACCCGTTGATCCTGGCCGTCGCGCTCAACGTGCCGCTCGTCGTGTGGCACCTGCCGACGCTCTACGAGGCTGCGCTCGCCAACCAGGTGCTGCACGATCTGGAGCACCTGACGTTCCTGCTGCCATCGGCACTGTTCTGGCTGATCCTGCTGGATCCGGCCACGCCACGGCACGCGCGCCTCTCGCTCGAAGGCACGCTGCTGGTGCTGTTTGCCACCTGGATGGTCTGCGATATGCTCGGTGCGACCCTCGCGCTGTCTGGCGCAGTGTGGTACCCTGGCTACGCCGTCTCCGCGACGGAATGGGGCATCACCGCCGCAGAAGATCAGCGGCGCGGCGGCCTGGTGATGTGGATCGCTGGGGGACTGTTCTATGCTGCCGTGATGCTTGGCGCCCTCGTCAGCCGCACCCGCTCGAGGTCCTTCGCAGCCCGCTGACTGCGAATCCTCCGAGCGAGTCGGCCAGTCCCGACCCGCCTCGCGACGCACTGACGCGTCATACGAGCGCCGCGCCGGGACAATCCTACCCATGCTTCGTGAACAAGACCACCCGTTTGAGTGGGGTGTCCAGTCGCCACCGCTGGCACCCTGTTTCTATCTGGTGGCCGCCTCGCCTAGACGAGGAGACGCCGCCTGCCGATGACGTGCAGGACGGCCGGCCCGAAGGGGGGAATCTATGCCGGACGACACGCCTGCCACTCGGAGCGCAGCGCGCACACCCTGGCAGCAGCGGTTTCTGGACGACATCTTTCTCATCACCGTCGCTGGCCTGATCATTCCGACAGTTTTCTACATCGTGCTGGGGCTGCTCAGCCTGACCAGCGTTCCGGTGTTCACGCCGTGAGCGCGCGCCGACCACACCACACGCGCCGCCCTGACGGCGCTCGCCAGGGAGCACGATGATGGCCGTTCGGGTCAGTAGTCTGGTCAAGCCGCGCGGGGCGTGGTGGCAGTCCCTGGGAAGAGATGAGCGGCTCTGGGTCGGGCTGGTGGTGATCTGGGGTCTGGCGATGTTCGCCATGATCGTCTTCATCTGGCCGGCCATCGGCGCTCGCGACAACGACATCCAGGCCTACCGCGTCGATCCCGCCACCTTCCACGACAAGGTCGAAGCGTTTACGGCCGCCAACAAGGTCGGGGAGATCGCGGGCGTGCCCGTCGTAGCCGCGCCGGCCGGCGGCGACGCCTACCTGGAAGCCGCCGCCTTCTCCTGGCGGCCGTTCCTGCAGCTGCAGCGCGGCAAGCAGTACCGCTTGCTGCTGTCGAGCCGCGATCTCCAGCACGGCTTCTCGCTGGTCTTCGGGCCGCGCAGCCTGAACTACCAGGTGCTGCCGGGCTACATCACCGTCGTTCAGATCACGCCTGAGCGCAGTGGCGAGTTTCCGGTGGTCTGCAATGAGTATTGCGGCCTGGGCCACCACCTGATGCTCGGCCGGGTCATCGTCAAGGACTGACGCACCACACAGAAAGGGATGTCCATGCAGGCAAGTCTCACGTTTGGGCGGCGCTGCCAGGTCACCGATCTGGTGGTGGACCGTTCAGCCGAACATCAGATCATGGCGCACGCGGTGACGGCGGTGGTCTACCTGGCCATCGGCGGCATCCTGGCGCTGCTCATCGCCCTGACGCGCTGGCAGTGGGTCCATCTGCTGCCGGTCAACACGTTCTATGAGCTGCTCTCGACCCACGGCATGGTGATGCTGATCTTCTGGATCTTGTTCTTCGAGGTCGCAGGACTCATTTTCGCCAGCACCGTCCTCCTGAGCGCGCGGATGGTCGCACCGATTGTCGGCTGGATCGCCTATGCGATGATGCTCGGCGGCTCACTTGTGGCGATGCTGCTGATGCTCACCGGTCGCGCCACGGTGATGTTCACGTCGTATCCGCCGCTGCTGGCCCCGCCGACCTACTACGGCGCGGTGCTGGTCTTCGCCGTCGGCGCGATCGTCGCCGTCGTCCACTTCTTCGTCAACGTCATCGCTGCGCGGCGGCGCGGGGATGTCGGGACGCTGCCGCTGTTCACGTTCGCACTGCTGGCGGCGGCGATCCTGGCCCTCTGGAGCCTCGCGGCAGGCGCGGCGGCGCTCATCCCGGCGTTCCTCTGGAGTCTCGGGCTGATCGGTCCGCCGGACCCGGGCGTCTACCGGCTGCTCTACTGGGGCCTGGGCCACGGCGCGCAGCAGGTGAACCTCGCGGCGATGATCGGCATCTGGTACGCCCTGGCCAGCCTCACGGTCGGCGCGAAGCCCGTCAACGAGGGGCTGAGCCGCGTCGCCATCGTCCTGTACGTGCTGTTCATCCAGATGGGGTCGATGCACCACCTGCTGGCCGATCCGGGCATCGCGCCGTGGGTCCGCAACCTGAACACGAGCTACTTCATGTACGCGGCGGTGATGGCGAGCCTGATCCACGCGTTCAGCATCCCGGCGGCCGTCGAGCTTGCGATGCGCGAGCGCGGTCTCAGCAACGGGCTGTTCGGCTGGCTGCGGAACGTGCCGTGGGGCGAGCCGGGCTTCGCGTCGCTGGCCGTGAGCCTCGTGCTGTTCGGCGTCTTCGGCGGCATCAGCGGCGTCATCATGGGCGGCCCACAGGCGAACCTGCTGGCCCACAACACGCTGATCGTCCCCGCCCACTTCCACATGACGGTGGTGGCCGGGACCACCGCCGCCTTCATGGGCATCTCGTACTACCTGGTGCCGCTGGTTTTCCAGCGCCAGATGATGCTGCCGGCCATGGTCAAGGCGCAGCCGTGGGTCTACGGCTTCGGGATGACGGTCCTCTGCATCGGCATGGGGCTGGCCGGCCACTGGGGCCTGCCACGCCGGCACTGGGACGTCACGTTCAGCTCGACTGGCCCGCTCGGGATCAACCTGCTGGCGGGCAGCGCCGAGCCGACGATCTTCCTGGCGATCATGGGCATTGGCGCGATCATCGCCGTCACCGGCGGCGCGATGTTCGTGCTCTCGATTGTGGGCACGGTCTTTCTGGGGACGCGCACCGCGACGCCGGACCTGGGCTACGTCTCGCCAGAGGCGTTTGCACCGATGCCGGCCCTGGTGGCAGGCGGGTCAGAGGATCACCCGGCGGCTGCCCACGCCGGCGCGTTCGAGGTGCCGGGCACGCTGGTGCTGGCGCTGCTCTTCCTGATGCTGTTCATCGCGCTGTACGGCTACTCGTGGATCGAGCTGAGCGGCATCCCGATGCTGTTCCGCTGACCCCCGCAAGCTGCACCGCGAGGCCTTTCTTCTGGGAGTCCCGCGAACCGGTTACCTGTAGCGCGGGGGCGTGTCCCCCGCCCGTTTCTCGATGGAACGGGCGGGGGACACGCCCCCATTGCTGCGATTCAGGTATCGCTCGTGGCCGCGCGGGGACACGCCCCCGCGCGACGGCTTCTGACGGCGGCTACTGGGTCGGCTCCAGCTTGAGGACCATCTGCAGCGCGTTGCGGTGCCAGAAGCCCTCGTGGACGTACGGATCCTTCGCGCTGGGCCAGTTCGTCCAGAACGTCGTGTTCATCGGCACCGGGATGACCGTGTGCACCAGCGGCACGTCCGGCAGCTCAGGCAGCCAGATCTCCAGCGACTTGAGCCAGAGGTCCATCAGCTTCGGGTCGTCCTCCGCGAGCTGCCCCATCTGATCCACGACATCGCTGAACGGCTTGTTCGACCAGCGGTACAGGTTCAGGCCGTTGTTGTCCGTGCCGGTCGGCTTGACGTGCCGCATGTGGTAGAGCCGGTCCCAGGTGCTGAACGGCTCGCGCATGCTGCCGCCGTGGCCCCAGAGGTACGCCTTCGCCTCGCCGGTGCGGACGCGCGCCGCGTAGTCGGCCGGCAGCTGGAAGGTGGCGTCGAAGCCGGCCTGCCGGAGCTGCTCGGTGACAATCGGGGCCTGCGGCGTCGTGGAAGGGTGCTGCGGGAAGGTGATGATCGGCACGGCCACCTTGTTGCCGTCCGCGCCGACCCACATGCCCTGACCGTCCTTCTTGTACCCCTTCTTCATCATGATCTCGTCGGACTTCTTCAAGTCGTAGAGGGTGGTGTTGTACTTTTCGAGCAGCGGCTTGGCGGCCTCCATGTACGGTCGCAGCCCGGCAAAGTCGGGGTAGGGGAGCGGCGCGATCTGGTTGAACCCCTGGAACGCGAACTTGATGATCTGGTCGCGGTTCAGCGCGTAGCTGATGGCCCAGCGGATCTCCGGATCGTCGAACGGCTTCTCAGAGTTGTTGAAGCCGAGGGCGATCGGCCACCAGTCCATGAAGCCGTACGGCGGCTGATCGCTGTGGGTGATGACCTTCTTGTTCTGCCCCTGGACGGCCCGCATGTTGCCCGGCGTGAACGAGAACGCCATGTCGATCTCGTTGGCGATCATCTTCTGCGCCATCGTGATCTCGTTCATGCCTGGCAGGAAGATCAGCCGCTCGATCTTCGGCAGCTCCTTGAAGCCGATCTTCTTGGCCCACCAGTCGTCGCGCCGATCCCACAGCTTCTGCTCGACGGTTGTGGCGACGAGCTTGTAGGGGCCGGTCACGAGCGGCCAGCCCTTGGCAGGGTCGTAGTTCTTGAACGACTTCGGATCCTGGCCCTTCCAGACGTGCTCGGGAGCGATCGGCAGGGCGATGTCCGCGCGGAAGGTCAGGATGTCGAAGACGAAGCGCGGGTTGCGGAAGTTGAGCACGAACTTGACGGTCTGCTCGTCCACGGCCTGGATCGACTTGACCAGCCGCTTGACCTCCGAGCCGTTGAGGAGCGTCGGCTCGTTCGCCAGCATCTCGAAGGTGAAGACCACGTCCCGCGAGGTGAACGGCTTGCCGTCGCTCCACTCTGTGCCCTTGCGGAGCTTCAGCGTGACCTCGGTGAAGTCGTTGGCGAACTGGAAGCTCTCAGCCAGCCAGGGCTGGAACTCGTTGTTGAGCGGGGCGTAGTAGAACAGGCCCTCGGTGCCGGCCTGGGTGTAGCCGCTCCGCGAGAGGCCCGGCAGGTACTGGTTGAAGTTGTCGACGTCGGTGAAGCCGCCCGGGTGCTCGCCGCCGAGGCCCGCCGCGACCATCGTGCGGTTGCGCGGGATGTTCTTGACCTCGCCGCCAGCGGCAGCCGCGGGCTTGGCGGCCTCGGCCGGCTTCTGGGCCGGGGCCTGCTGGGCGGCAGCCGGGGGCTGGGCTGCCGCGCCGGCCGGCGCGGCGGGCTTGGCCGCCTCAGCAGGCGCGGCAGGCTTGGCGGCTTCCGCCGGCTTGGCCGGTTCGGCGGGCTTGGCCGGCGCTGCTGGGGCGGCTGGCGCTGGCGGCTGCGAACAGGCCGCCAGCAGCGTCGCGCCGACGCCAGCCACGCTCGTGGCGATGAAGCGCCGCCGGCTCGTCCAGCGCGTCAGGCCGGCGCGCGGCGGCTGCTCGCCCACCGGGGCGGGATCAGAAAGAGGCGTCGCAGACCGCTCCGTCTCGTGGTCCATCGTGGTCCACTCCTTCCCGAGCATCGTGCTCGAACGACCGAGGTTCAGGGAGACAGACTCGTGCCGTGGGTGACGGCCAGGTGTCGGGGGGTGAGGGCCGTCTGTTCGGCTACACCGCCCGCCGCACGCGCGGGTTCGCGATCTCGTCGAGGCCAGAGGCCACCAGGAACAGGCCGGTGAACAGCAGCACGATCACCACCAGCGGTCCTCCCCACCACCACCACATGCCCCGCAGCAGCGCGCCGTAGTAGATCGACCAGAAGATCGTCATGCCGAGGGTCGGCTCGTTCTGCGGCCCCAGGCCGAGCGCCTCCAGGCCGAGCGAGGCCAGCACTGCCGCGCCGACGGCGCTCACGAAGCTGGCCGCGAGGTACGGCAGCAGGTTGGGGAGCAGCTCGCGGAAGATGATCTCCAGGCCGCCCATCCCCGAGAGCCGCGCGATCTCGACGTACCCGCGCTCGCGCATGGTGAGCACCTGCGCGCGGATCGTGCGCGTCGGCGTCATCCAGGCCAGCGAGGCGACGATCAGCGCCATGATCTCGACGGTCAGGTTGGTCTTGATCGTCGAGGCGATCACCACCAGCACCGCGAGGGCCGGGATCGGTAAGAGCGTGTCGGCGAGGCCGCCGATGACGGTGTCCACTGTGCCACCGAAGAAGCCGGCCATGAAGCCGAGCACCGTGCCGATCATCAGCCCGACGAAGCCGGCCAGCAGGCCGACCTCGAAGGCGCGGGGCGTCGCCTCGATCAGCACCGGCAGGAGCTGGCGGCCGGCCGTGTCCGTGCCCAGCAGGTACTCGGCGGACGGTTCCATGTCTGGGGGCGCGGAGAGCGGGCGGGCGCCGCGCACGTCCACCACCCGCGACCCGATCAGCCAGAACAACAACAGTCCCAGCAGGATCAGCAGGCCGGCCACGAGGCGAGGATTGCGGCGCAGATAGTGCCACGCCATGCTGACGCGAGATTCGGCGGGCGGCGCCTGGGCTGGCGGCGGCCCGTTCAGCGCGTTGTCGTCCAGCCCTGGGCGACCCCGAAGCGCTCCATCCCCGTCCGTGACGACGGCGGTGGAAGCGGCGACTCCCGAAGCGTGCATCCCCATGCGAAGCATCCTCACGGTGCGTGTCTGATTGGCGAAGGTATGGTCGGGCCGCGGGGCGCAGCCGGTGCATGACTGCGCGGCGGTGGAGCAGATCTCCTGTCGGCGGCGGGCAGGCCTGGCAGGCTCAGGCGTGCTGCCGCTTGATGCGCGGATCGAGCAGGTGGTAGCTCAGGTCGAGCAACAGCGTCGCCAGCCCGACTCCGACGATCACGAAGAAGACGATCCCGTTGATCGTGAAGAAGTCGAAGCCGGAGATCGCCTTGTAGAGCAGCGTGCCGACGCCCGGGTACTGGAAGATGATCTCCACCAGCAGCGCGCCCGACACGATGTGCCCGAGCGTGAGGGCCAGCGAGGTGATCTGCGGCAGAATGGCCGTCCGCATGCCGTAGTTGAGGAAGACGCGCCAGCCGCGCAGTCCCTTCGCCTCGGCCATGACCATGAAGTCTTCGCCCTGCGTCGTGACCATCATGCCGCGCATCCCAAGCGCCCAGAACCCGGTTGCCGCCAGCACGATGGACAGGGCCGGCAGCATCGAGTGGTACATGACGGTCAGCATGTAGCCGACGGTCAGGCTCGGGAGGGTGCCAGTGGGCGCGCCGCCGCTGATCGGGAAGATCGGCAGCTTGAAGGCGAAGCAGTACACCAACAACACGCCGAGCAGATAGTAGGGCACGGCGGAGAAGGCGAACAGCGGCGGCAGCAGGTAGCTGAAGATCTTCGGGGCGCGCGGCCAGGCCGTCAGCCCGCCAAGCAGCGTCCCCAGCCCGAACGCGATCAGCGTGGCCGTCAGCAGCAGCCCGACGGTCCACGGCAACGCCTGCCCGATCAGGTCGATGACGCGCGATGGGTACATCAGCAGCGAGACGTTGAAGTCCAGCCGCAGGACGTCGCCCATGAAGCGGAAGTACTGGACGTACAGCGGCTGATCCAGCCCGAACTTCTCCTCGTAGGCGCGCGCCATCTCCTCAATCGCGGTCTGCATGACGCTGCCGCTGACGGCCATCAACGCCAGCCGCTCGCGGATCGGGTCGCGGCCGGGGGCCAGCCGGGGCAGGAAGAAGATGACGCTCGTCGCCATCCAGACTACCAGCACGAACAGCAGAACTCGTCGAACGATGTACCCAGGCGTCACTGCCTTCCTCGCTCCCGTACTGATTGGCGCCAGCCGCGCGCAGCCTCCTGCTCTGGGAGCGCCGCCCGCAGACCCCAGCCGCCAGCATCGGCGGCAGACTGTTCTCGTGAATCGACCATCGAGCGTGCCAGCCGCCCAAGTGGGCCGGCAATCCGGAGTCGGGTGAGCCTCCGATGCTCACATGCTGCACATGGCGTGCGATATCGGTACGGTACTCCGGCGCATCATGACTGTCAAGATCCGAAACAGGCATTCGCGCGCGTACCTGGGCGGCCTCGTGCTGGCGCACCCCGGCGCCCGATCGGCTTGTCAGAACGGTGGGCCTGAAGCGACCTGGAGCTGGCTCCCGGCCTGGCCAACCGTGTGGTTCAGCAGAAACTGCTTCCCGGGGGCACGCCGTGTGGTCCGGTAGAGTTCAGGGCGGGCCGTTTGCGGGCGGGCGGCCTCGCAGATCGCGGGGGAGAGACTTTATGGTGACGCTGCGGCCGGCTCGGCTGGGCTGAGGTCGGCCGGTGCTCCGAACGATCAACCTGCTGGCCTTCGTCGGCGTGCTCTATCTGGCAGGCACGTATGGCGGACGATGGGTCTGGGCGCCCTGGTCGATGCCGGCGCTCGGCCCGACTCTGACCGGCGTCTGGGAGGGGCCGCTGCGCGCCGAGCAGGGGGCCGAGTACCGTCTGTACGTGGAGCTGAGCTACCGGGACGGCGGCGTCCGGCTGTCTGGCGCGTCCACGCTGACCGGGCGGGCTCGCATCTGCAATCGGGCGGGCGAGCTGTTCGAGTACAGCGTCGACGGCGAGGCGAGCCGCTCCGGCGACCGCGTCGAGCTGCGGCTGACGTTCGCCGATCCGGCCCGGCGCGCGCTCGGTACGGTGCTGGACGGGAGCTGGAGCGGCCAGTCGCTGACCCTGCGGCCGACCGCCAACCCGTTCGCGGACGACGGCTTCGTGCCGGCCGAGCTACACCGCGCCGAGCCGGCCGCCTTCCTGATCGGCTGCGGCCGGCTGACGCGGTAGCGGCCCCTGGGACCGCAGACGGCTTGTCCGCTCTGGTAGCGCCAGTGGAACCAGGCGGCGAAAGCCTGCCCTGAGCGGAGCGAAGGGATCTCCGCGCTCCCGGGGGGCGTGTCGCGGGTTCAGGCCAGGGCGCGGATCGGCTCCTTCTGGAGGTTCAGCCAGAGCAGCTCCTCCTCGGACAGCTTCACGTCGAGCGCCCCGAGGCAGTCGTCCAGCTCCTCCACTGAGGCCGGCCCGATCAGCGCGTACAGCTCCAGCGGCTGGTGCAGCACCCAGGCCAGCGCGATCTGGCGCAGGTTGCAGCCCTTCTCGCCGGCCAGCGACTCGGCCCGGCGGTACCGCTCCCAGTTCTCATCTGAGAAGTAGGTGCGGATCACGTTCTGCTGATCCATCGTCTCGCCGGTCATGCCGGGCTGATACCGGCCGCTGAAGAACCCGCGCGCCTGCGACGACCATGCGAAGATCGGCATGCGGGTCTTCTCGTACCAGTCCAGGGCGTCGCGGTCGCCGGCCAGGGTGACGCAGCCGGCCCACATCGGCTCGACGGGCACGGCCAGCGCCAGGTTCGGGCTGCTGACGCTGAACGGCTTCAGGCCGTGCGCCTCGGCGTAGGCGTTCGCCTCGGCGATCCGCTGGTGCCGCCAGCTCGAGCCGCCGAACGCGCCGATCCGCCCCGCCCGGTGCTCCTCGTTCAGCGCGTCGATGACCGGTCCGACCGGCGCATCCTCGTCGTCCTTGTGGAGGATGTAGACGTCCATCCGGTCAAGCTGCATGATCCCCAGGCTGATCTCGATATCCTCATGGATCGCCGCTGCGTTGACGCGCCGCTCCAGCGTCTGGCTGTCGTGGTGCGCGCCCTTGCCGATGACGACGATCTTGTCGCGCAGGCCGCGCTCTTTGAGCCAGTTGCCGAACGCCGCTTCGCTGGTGCCCTTCGAGTAGACGCGGGCGGTGTCCACGGCGGTGCCGCCGGCCTCGACAAAGCGATCCAGGATGTCGTTGGTGCGCTGCTGGTTCTCGATGGAGAAGACCATGCTGCCCATGACCAGCCGCGAGACAGGCCCAGCAACGTCCGGCAGAGTTCCGTACCTCATCGTTCCTCCTCTGGCCTCGGTAGGCTCGTCCCCTGTCACGGAGGCGACAGGAAGCCATGATACCCCAGGCGCAGGGGGCTGCCTGGGAGCGCGGGTCAGGCGACGAACAGGCCCGTCAGGTACATCAGCAGCATCCCCGTCAGGACGCCGGCCGCGCCGAGGGGCGTCGCGATGCGGCTGCCGCCCTTGCTGGTCGTGAGGCGCGCCAGCTCGTAGACTACCTGGAAGACCGCCCCCGCGCCAATCGCCAGGAACAGTGTTGCCCAGAGGTCGGAGTAGGCGAACCCGCCAAGCCAGGTGCCGAGGATGGTCGGGCCGCCGGCCGCCAGCCCCAGCAAGAGCAGGTTCTTGAGCGTCGTGCCGTGGCGGGCGATGGGCGTCAGGATGCCGAAGCCCTCGGTGATGTTGTGCAGGGTGAAGCCGACCACCAGGAACGCCCCGAGCGCCAGCTCGCCCACCGCGTAGGCCGCACCGATGGCCAGCCCTTCGCCAAAATTGTGCAGCCCGATGCCCGTCGAGATCAGAAAGGAGAGCGCCAGCGCCCGCTCGGCCTCCGAGCGCCCTGCCGCCGCGTCGATAGTCCGCCGGCTCACGCCGAGCAGCACCAGGATCGACCCGGCCACGCCGATCGCTACCAACCCGATGCCCCGGAACGGGGACGGCACCCTGCCGGCCAGCTCCAGCGCTTCGACCACGGCATCCACGCCGAGGAAGATCAGCAGCCCGGCCGTCAGAGCCAGCAGGAAGTCGAGCACCGCGCGATCCAGCCGCCGCACCAGCGGGAACCAGAGCAGTCCGAGATAGACCGGCAACACGCCGACCAGCACCCCGAGCAGCGCGAACAGCAGCAGCAGGGACGACGACGGCTCCGGGGTGGTGGCGGCGATGGGGACCGTCTTCAGGAACGCCAGCCCGTTTGCGGTGAGCACCTTGACGGTGACCGGCTCGCCCTCCAGCCAGGGGTAGGCGATGCCGATGGTCGCCCGGCCGAGCCGGGGGATGGCTGGACCCGGCTCGATGGCGAACTCCCAGAGGGCATCGTTGACGATCACCTGGGCGACGGTCAACGGGGCCGGGCCGGTGTTCACCACCTGGACGGCGACGCCCTCCGGCCGGAACCAGAGTCGCTCGATGTCGAGCTTGCCGAGCGCGTCGGGCGGGACCGGGGCCGGCCCGAGCAGCTCATCGCCGTAGACGACGAACAGGGAGATGAGGGCCACCAGCAGCGCCACCGGCAGCAGGGCCAGGAGCGCCAGCGCCCCGCCACTCTTGCCGCTCGCGGGGGCGGCCGGCGCGGTGTCGGAGGTTGGGGCAGCGTCGGGTGGCCGGGCCGGAAACGGCGCGTCGCTGGCGTGGCCCTGCCCGTCGTCGCCCCGGCCGTCGTGGCTGCGCGCGGCCATCTCCCGGCTACGCTTTCACGTCGAAGAAGCCCATCCAGCCCAGCTCCGCGAACTCACTCTGGTGGGCGTGGAACATGAACTTGCCCGGGTATTTGTAGCGGAACTCCAGCACGGCCCGTTCGCCCTGGCAGAGCATCACGGTGTCCGTCAGCTCAGGGTTCGTGGTGCTGGTGCCGCTGCGGTACAGCTTGAACATGTTGCCGTGCAGGTGGAACGAGTTGATCGGGTCGAACTCGGTCATGTTGGAGAGGTAGACCCGTACCAGCGCGCCCACCTTCAACTCGATGGGATGCTCGTTGAAGTAGTTGGCGACGCCGTTGACGGTGTAGACCTCGTTCTCGCCGTCCACGTCGGTGTCGAAGCCGTTCATCACCATCACCAGCTCGTGGGCCGGCTCGCGGGGCGTCGGCGGATCGACGATCATCGTCCCGTACAGCCCCTTCTCGATGTGCTTGCGGATCGGCATGGTGTGGCAGTGGTAGGGGAACAGCCCCCACGGATCGGCGTCGAACTCGTAGGTGTAGCTGTGGCCCGGCGGCACCTGCTCGAAGACGCCATCCATGCTGGCCGGGTGGACGCCGTGCAGGTGGATGGTGTGCGGGTGGCGGGTGCCGTTCTGGAAGTAGATCCGGACCCGGTCGCCCTCGGTGCAGCGGATCGTCGGGCCGGGCACGCTGCCGTTGTAGGTCCAGGCCGGGAACATGACGCCCTTCGCGACCTCGATCTCGGTTTCCTGGGCGATGAAGGTGTACTCGCGCAGCGTCTGGCCGCCCGGCAGCTGCGAGACCCGGCCGTAGTCGAAGGCGGTCAGGATCTCGGCCGGGGCGCGGGCGGCCCAGCCTGGCGCCGGCGCCTGCCGAGGCAACCCGGGCACGACGCCCGGCGCAAGCTCGGTGACGTGGGCCATGCTGTGGACGCCGACGGCTGCACCTGGGGCCGTCGGCAGGACGGCTGGCTGGGCGAGCTTCGGGAAGGCTGGCGCGCAGCCGGCCACCGCCGCGAGCGGGGCAACCGTCCCGAGTTTGACGCCAGTCCGCAGCAGGGACCGCCGCCCGACGTTGAGCCTCAGCAGCGATCTGACCAGTTTGTCGGCGCGCACGGTGCCCCTCAGCTCGGCCTCGTCGGGGAGGAGATCGCGCCGCTCGTTCCGCAGAGCGCCCGTCGCCGCCACGACGTCCCGATTGTAGCAGCAGAGATCATGCTGTCTCCGTCAGGAGGGGTGGCTCCGCAGGGCAATCGCATGTTGATGTCGTCGTGCCGCCTCGTCGGGGCTTGAAAGCCCCGCCTACAGTCATTCAGTCGCTGCGCGACGGCCGCCGGGAACGGCAGGCACTGGTGCGACTGGCGCGTCGCGCAGCGACTGAATGACTGTAGGCGGGGACTTCAGTCCCCGACCGCCCGTTCCATGATGCTTTGGGTATACCAATGAACATGCAATCGCCCTGATGCTGCTACCAGTGCAATCGTATGTTGAGCGCGTCGTGCGGCGGCGTCGGGGCTTGAAAGCCCCGCCTACAGTCATTCAGTCGCTGCGCGACGGCCGCCGGGAACGGCAGGCACTGGTGCGACTGGCGCGTCGCGCAGCGACTGCAGGATGGTAGGCGGGGACTTCAGTCCCCGACCGCCCGTTCCATGATGCTTCGGGCACCCCAATGAACATGCAATCGCCCTGAGGGGTGGCTCCGCTCGCTTGACCTGATGCCCCCCGCCCTGCTTCAATCGCCGGCACGTCCGCCACTGTCGACAGTGGACAGGGCGAGGAGGCAGCGACGGACATGAACCGGGAAGTGATCCGCCCAGCCGGGTTTCCACCCAACGCCATTCTCAGCTCTGGGATTCGCGTCGGCGATCTGATCTGGACCGCCGGCCACGTCGGGCGCAACCCCGAGACCGGCACCATGCCGGAGGACATCAAGGGGCAGACGCGGGAGACGCTGGACAGCCTGAAGCGAGTCCTCGAGGCAGGCGGCAGCTCCCTCGGCAACGTCGTCAAGGTCAACATCTACCTGGCAGACATCGCGGACCGCCCGGCCGTCAACGAGGTCTACCAGGAGTACTTTCCCGAGAACCCGCCCGGCCGCACCTGCATCGGCGGCGCGACGTTCGGCCCAGGCGTGCTGATCGAGATCGAGTGCGTGGCGGTGGCCGGCTCGTAGAGCTTCACTTCAGTCCTTCACGCCCGTGAGGGGCTCTCACGGGGGGTGAGGGGCTCGTACGGGGTTGAGGGCTTTCCAGACTCGGCAGTCACTCGACGAGGAGGGAGATCACATGCCCAAGCGCTACGTCACCACGGTCCTCTACAAGGCGCCCAGCGGGATGCCCAACGGATTGCAGTCCACGCCAGAGGGGATCTGGGTCTGCGACCAGATCGACCCGAACCTCATGTACCTGATGGACCCCGAGAAGGGGGAGATCCTGAAGGAGATCCCGACCCGCTGCAAGCACGGCAGCGGCATCACCCGCGACCCGCACGGGCGCATCTGGGTCTCCTCGACGTTCGGCTACGAGCTGGTCGCCTACGACGTCGAGACCGGCAAGGAAGTCGCGGCCTACCCGACCCCGCCCGGCGACAAGTCCGGCGGCGCTCACGGCATCGAGTGGCACAACGACGAGCTCTGGTTCAACGTGCCGATCACCCGCCGCATCTTCCGGATGAACCCGACCACCGGTAAGATCGTCGGGGAGATCCCGATTCCCGGCGACCGCGCCCACGGCCTCGCGTTCGAGGGCGAGACGATCTGGATGGCCGACACCAACCGCCAGGTGCTGTTCCAGCTTGACTCAAAGGATGGCCGCATCCTCGACGCCATCGGCATCGACGGGCCGGAGCCGCACGGCTTCACCATCCACAACGGCGTGTTCTGGTTCGCCGATGCGATGTCGCGGGAGGTCTTCACGCTGACCCGCCTGCCGGACTGACGGGCGGGTCTCGTTCGTTCGCTGGCCTGCTTCGAGCGCGATGCTTATACTTCGGCAGGCGCCTTCTGGCGATCAGCCCCGTGGCTGGTCGCCTTTCTGTGACACGGATTCAGGGCGAACCAGTTGGAAAGGAGGGAGCGAACCCTTGCCGATCTACACCTACGAATGCCAGTCCTGCGACTCGACGCTGGAGAAGCGCCAGAGTTTCAGCGATGACCCTTTGACGGTTCACGAGAGCTGCGGTGGCAGCCTGCGGCGGGTGATTCACCCGGCCGGCATCGTCTTCAAGGGCAGCGGCTTCTACAACACTGACTACAAGAGCAGCACCGGCTCAAATGGCAGCAGCGACGCGGCGGCGACCAAGACCGAGAGCACGTCCTCGGACGCGTCCAGCAGCGCGCCGGCAGCCAGCAGCAGCGGCGACTCCTCGTCGAGCGCCGCCGCCTCCACGCCGAGCAGCGCGCCGGCAGCGGCAGCAGCTCCCAGCACGCCCTGACGCACATCGCGCGCCCACATGGGAATCAGCGGAGGAGTCCACGTGGTGGACTCCTCCGCTTCGTTCGTGGGCGGTGGCCGTGCCGCGCTACGATGTGCGCCGGCAGACCGGGGTAGCGATCCCAGGGTGACAGAAGAGGGGGTGATGTTCAACGCGCGTGCGTGAGGTGACGCTGACCGTTGGGCGGTATCCGGGGTTCGTGCTGCTCTGGCTCGGGCGGTTCAGCTCGGTCATCGCCTTCAACATGCTGGTGGTGGCGGTTGGCTGGGCCGTCTACGACCTGACGAACGACCCGCTCGACCTTGGCCTCGTCGGCCTGGTGCAGTTCCTGCCGATCCTGCTGCTGACGCTGGCCGTCGGGCAGGTGGCGGACCGCTACGACCGCCGCCTGATCGTCGCCGTTTGCCGGGCCACGCAGGGCGTGGCCGGCGGGCTGCTGGCGCTTGGGAGCGCGGCCGGCTGGCTGGACACCACGTCGATCTTCGCGCTCGTCGCGCTGATCGGGGCGGCACGGGCGTTTGAAGACCCGACCGTCGTCGCGCTGATGACCGGGCTGGTCCCGCGTGAGATCTTCGCTCGGGCCACGGTCTGGTACACGATGTCCAGCCAGCTTGCCCGGATCACCGGGCCGGCCTTCGGCGGCTTTCTCTACCTGCTCGGGCCGACGGCGGCCTTCAGCGTGGCCGCCGCCGTGTTCGCCGTCGCCGCCATCCTGACGCTGTTGATCCCCCGGGACGCCAGCACGCGGGCCAGCGCCCCCGTCTCGCTGGAGTCGGTCTTTGCCGGGCTGGTCTTCACCTGGCGCACCCCGATCATCCTCGGCTCGATCTCGCTCGACCTGTTCGTGGTGCTGCTCGGCGGCGCGACAGCCCTGCTGCCGATCTACGCGCGCGACATTCTGGAGACCGGGCCGGTCGGGCTGGGGCTGCTGCGGTCTGCGCCGGCCGTCGGGGCCATCGCGATGTCTGCCGTGCTGGCAAAGTACCCGATCGGGCGGAACGTCGGGACGCTGCTGTTCGCCGCCGTGATCGTTTTCGGGCTGGCGACGGTCATCTTCGGCGTCTCGACCAGCCTGCCGCTCTCACTGGTGGCCCTGGCCGTGCTGGGAGCGGCCAACATGGTCAGCGTGGTGATCCGCATCTCTGTGGTGCAGCTACGCACGCCCAACGAGATGCGCGGGCGGGTCAGCGCCGTCAACTCGCTGTTCACCGGCACGTCGAACCAGCTCGGGGACTTCGAATCGGGGCTGACGGCGGCCTGGTTCGGCGTGGTGCCGGCCGTGCTGATCGGCGGGATCGGCACGGTGCTGGTGGCGTTGACCTGGATGCGGCTGTTCCCGGACTTGCGGCGTGTCGAGCGGTTCGACGCGTGAAAGACGCAGTTGACAGCCTGGGCGCCACCAGCGATAGTAGCTGTGGAAGCTTTTCCAGCAGTCGCGTACCCCAGGAGGTGCCCGGCCGATCTGTCCTGGCCCGACTAAGCACTGTTCACCTATGGCACCGATGGCAACTGCAGATTCAGGATGTCACCGGCTGCCCGTGACGACGCTTAGTGGTCCCAGCGGGACAGAAAAAGGTTCGGGTATGAATCCGAAGCAGCTCGTGGCCGATGGCTACGACAGGATTGCTGAGACGTACGCCGCCCGGGTTGCGGGTGGTGTCAACGAGCATCGCTTCCGTCATCTTGCCGTTCTCGAAGCCGAGCTACCCGTGGGTGCTCGCGTGCTCGATCTCGGCTGTGGCGCCGGAGTGCCCGTCGCACGCCGTCTCGCCGAGCGGTTCGACGTGACGGGCGTCGATATCTCCCGTCGTCAGATCGAGCTTGCGCGTGCCAGCGTGCCCAATGCGACGTTCAGCCATGGCGACATGACCGCGCTGACATTCCCGGCTGCGAGCTTTGATGCCGTCGTGGCGTTCTTCTCGCTCATCCATCTCCCGCGAGACGAGCACGCGGCGATGTTCGCCAGCATCGCGACCTGGCTGCGGCCGGGCGGGCTGCTGGTCGCGTCCACGGGGTCGTACTCGGACCCGGGGACGGTCGAGCAGGACTGGCTAGGTGCCCCGATGTACTGGAGCTTCTTCGCCAGCGCCGTGAGCCTGGCCCTGATCCGGGCGGCTGGACTGGAGATCGTGGAGGCGCAGGATGTGACGGCTGATGAGGACGGTCAGCCGGTGACGTTCCTGTGGGTGGTTGCCCGAAAGCCCCCGAGCGGTGTGAGCAGCTGAGCGACGTCAGGAGTCCTGGGGTGCTCCTCAGGGAGCCCCCGACTCCTGAGCCACGCTCCGCTTCCGCGTGCCGGACGTGCAGAGATCCAGGGTACGGTCAGACATTTCATGACCCGCGGTTTCGTGTGAGTTCGGGTGTTCCCGAGACCGTGAAAACGGGCGCCAGCGTGTTGACGCGCGCGCCAAAAGTCCGTACCCTTGTACGCGGCGATGCGTCCCTCTCTCCCGACGGTCCGTCCGGTGTGGCACGGCACCGTGCCGCCGGTACGCGTCCCGTGGTCTGCCCGTCGACGCCGTGCAGGTCACATACCAGGATGGTCATCATCTCGGGGGTACAGTTCTTGCGAGCGAGCTTCCGGGCGTGGTGATCGCGGGTCTCACCCCTGGACCGACGGCCCATGCGTCGAGAATACCGGGCCGCGGCCGCTGAAGGTGCGATGTCGGCAGAGCTAGAGATCCTTCTTCCTGAGACGCTCGAAAGTGTTCCCTGCGGCCTGTGTGCCAGCTGGGATGCGCAGGAGCTCTATCCCGCCGCCGAGCGTCGGAACGGTCACGGGTCGGCCAGCGAGGCGTACGCCTGCACCAATACGGCCTACGGCATGTGCGGGCCGATTGTGAAGTGCAAGCGCTGCGGCCTGGTCTACCAGAGTCCGGTGCCCTCCTCCGAGGAGATCCTGGACGCCTACGATGGCGTGGTGGACACGCGGTACGTCGAAGAGTCCAGCGGCCGAATGGAGACGTTCGCGCACGACCTGGACGCCGTGGAGCGCCACGAGCGCGGCGGCAAGATCCTGGACGTGGGCTGCCATCTGGGGCTGTTTCTGGACGTGGCGAAGGAGCGTGGCTGGGACGTGCACGGCGTCGAGCCGTCGCGGTGGTCGGTGGAGCAGGCGCGGGCGCGCGGCCTGGACGTGCGGCATGGCACGCTTGAGAGCGTCTACTTCGACGACGAGTCGTTTGACACGGTCACGATGTGGGACGTCATCGAGCACCTGACGGACCCGCTGGCCGAGCTGAAGCGAATGCACCGCATCCTGAAGCCGGGCGGGCTGCTGGCCGTCTCGACGATGAACGTCGATGCGCTGTTCCCGCGCCTCGCCGGCCGGCGCTGGCCATGGTACATGCAGATGCACCTGGTCTACTTCTCCAAGCGGACCCTGCACAACATGCTGACCAAGGCCGGGTATCAGGTGGTCGAGATGTCCACCCACCGGCGGGTTGTGAGGCTTTCGTACCTGATCTCTCGCATCGAGCCGTACTGCCGGCCGTTGTATCAGGTGCTGGACTTTCTGGTTCGTAAGTCGGGTCAGGGCGACCGTCTCGTGGCGGTTGACCTTGGTGACATCTTCATGACGTTCGCCCGCAAGGTCTGACCCAATCGCAGGCGAACGCGTCTTTCCAGGTGCATGACGGTCGTTTCTGAGCGCATCGCCAGCCCGACTGCCATCGCAATCGACGATGCCCCGCGCGGCACGGCGCCTCCGCCGGCGCCGCGCGGTCGCTCGCTGATGCAGGCCGCCCTCCCCTGGGTGCGCCTCGCGGCGCTTGCCGTCGTGGCCGTCCTCAGCCAGATCATCTACGTGTTTGTGTGGCCGCTGTCGTACTTCATGACGCAGGCCCCGGACTTCACCTACGAGTATCTGGTGCAGTATCCGTGGGTCTGGGAGCGGCTCCAGTCGTTGCTCGCCCACTTCGAGACCCAGTGGCCGGGCGGATCGCGCTCGATCGACTTCCTGGTGGACGCCCTGATGCAGGTGTTCATCGGGACGTTCATCCTGTATCTGGTGGCCATCGGGCTGGTGCGCGGCGGCATCCCGAAAGTCGTCGGGCCGGCCGTCGTCGTTGGGTCGGCGCTGGCGTTCCAGTTGACGCTGTTCCTGATGCCCGGGCTGTACACCACGGACATGTTCTCCTACGTGATGTACAGCCACATCGCTGGCGTGCTCCAGGTGAACCCGTACACCAGCCAGCCGTCCTGGTTCCCCGACGTGCGGATCTTCCACTGGATCCACCCGATCTGGCAGAACGCGCCCTCGATCTACGGCCCGGCCTGGATCGACATGACGCTGCCACTCGCACGGAGCGTCGCGAACGCCTCCGAGGTTGACAAGGTGATGGCCTACAAGGCCCTGGTCAACCTCGGGCATCTGGTGGCCATCGGGCTGATCGGGTACGTCTCGCATCGGCTGCGGCCGGGCAGCGCGCTCGAAGCGGTCACGATGTACGCCTGGAACCCGTTGCTGGTCTTCGAGTTCGGCGGCAACGGCCACAACGACGCGATGATGGTCAGCGCGATGCTGCTGGCCCTGGCGCTGTACACCTCGTCTGCACGGTGGGTCGGCATGGTGACCGCCGTGGTGGCCGTGCTGCTGAAGATGACGGCGCTGTTCCTGCTGCCGTACTACGCGATGGCCTGGGCCAGGGAGCAGGCCACCTGGGTCCGCTTCTTCGCCGTGGGTATCCTGGCGACGCTCACCATTCCGGTCGTCGTCGTCGCGTTCTACCTGCCCTGGTGGGACGGCCCCGCCACCATCGGCCCGATCCTGCTCTGGTCGCAGGGGCCGATGTTCAACAACTACGTGCCGGACATCCTCGCGTTCCACCTGGCGGGGCGGCGCATTCTGGAGGCGGGCGGCGCGCTCGACCCACAGATCGCCGTGGAGCAGAGCCGCGACCAGATCAAGTCTGTCGCGCGGGTCGTGTTCGTCCTCTGGTGCGCCGTCGAGCTGTGGCGCGTGCGCGGCGGCCTCGGGATCGCCGGCGCCGGCGCGCGGGTGATGATGGTCTTCTTGCTGGCCGTCAACACCTGGGTCTTGCCGTGGTACTTCAGCTGGCCGCTGGCGCTGGCGATCCTGCTCGGGTGGCAGTCCACGACGGCCAAAGTGCTGATCGGCTTCAGCCTCTCCGCGCCGACCGTGATGTACTATCATCACTTCTGGCATCCCTATATGAAGGACGCTACGTACATTCTGTACCTGCTGCCGCTGGCGCTGGCGCCGGCGGCATGGATCGGATCGTTTGTCGGTGGGCGGCTGCGGGCCTGGCGGCGACCTCCAGTGCCGGCGACGCCGAAGCATCCCGATTCGCTCGTCACGGCAGACGTTCGCCGGTAACATTCGCTCGGTGTCGGTCAGACGGTCAGGTGACGCGAGGTAGCAGATGCGCCCGAGGTGGCTGGGATACACAGGCCTGCCGCTGGCCGGCGGCAGGCCTGTGTCCTTGCCCGTCACCAGGCGTGGGCGCGCGCCGGACGGCCCGGCAGGTGAGCGCTGATGCCCGCTGACGACGGGTTGACCGGCGAGCAGCAGGAACTGCTGCGTCTGCGTGAGCGGGTCCGTGAGCTGGAAACGTCCCAGCGGCAGCTGGAGATCTATGCCGAGGATCTTCGGCGGACGTTTGGCGAGCTGCGGCGACAGTTGACGCACATGAGCGACCTCCACCGCATCAGTACCTCCATTGGCGAGGTACTGGAGCCCGCCGAGGTAATGGCCCGGACGCTTGAGGGGGTCGGACGGCTCGTCGAGAATCAGGCCGCCTGCATCTACCTCGTGGAAGGCGAGGAGATGGTGCGGGCTGCGACGGTCGGCGATCTGGCGCTGCTGCCGCCCGAGCGCCTGACGGTGCAGGTGTCGCCGTTCGGGTCATTGCTGAGCGGCGCCGACGCCGCGGCGATCCCTGCCGATGCCCGCTCGTTGATGGTGGTCATGCGGGCCAGTGGCAAGATCATCGGCGTTCTGTACATCGTGCGTGCGTTCGGCGCACCGCTGGTCGAGGACGACCGGAAGCTGGCCGAGATGGTGGCGACGGAGGCGGCAGCCGCCATTTACAATGCTCGCCTTTACGAGCAGACGCAGCGGCTGGCTATCACCGATCCGCTGACCGGCCTCTCAAACCACCGGAATTTCCGGGAGGCGCTGGGGCTGGAAGTCGCTCGTGCGAGCCGGCTGGGATACGCCGTTGGGCTGCTGATGGTGGATGTTGACAACTTCAAGCGCGTCAACGATACATTCGGGCACCCGGTAGGGGATGAGGTGCTGAAGAGCATCGCCGGAGCGCTGCGAACCAACCTCCGCCAGACGGACCTGGCCTCGCGCTACGGCGGCGAAGAGTTTGCCATCATCCTGCCTGGCCTGGGCCTGCGTGGTGTCCGCGCGGTGGGCGAGAAGCTGCGGCGCGCCGTGCGGAGCCTCCATCCTCTGACTATCCACGGCGCTCCGCCTATGTACCTCTCGATCAGTATCGGTGGCGTCTCGGCGTCTCAGCCCGATCTGGACGGGGCCGAAATGATTCGGACAGCGGACCTTGCCCTCTATGCGGCGAAGCATCGAGGACGCAACACGGTCTGCCTGTACCCAGACGATCTGGCAGACGACCAGCCCCCGCCGGAGATGCATCGTCATGAACAAGCGCACAGTCCTGCTCGCTGACGACGACCCCGGCTTGCGCCGGCTCGTCGGGGCGACGCTCGGGTCCGAGCACTTCAACCTGCTCTCCGCCGCCGATGGCGATGAGACGCTCGTGATGGCCCGGGAGCATCTGCCGGCCCTGATCCTGCTTGATATCGAGATGCCCAGGCGCAGCGGACTCGAGGTCTGCCGGCTGCTCAAGGCTGACCAGCGCACCGCGCACATCAAGATCGTGATGCTGACGGCGAGCGGCAGCGAGGTCCACCGGACGCGCGCCTTCGAGGCCTCGGCCGACGACTACTTCGTCAAGCCGTTCAGCCCCATCGCCCTGCTCGACAAGGTGTACGCGCTGCTTGGCTGAATCGGTCGTGCTGCTCCGATCTCCGACCTGCGAACGGTCCCCATGAGCGCCCTCCTCTCGCCGACCGGCCTGCTGCTCGCCCTGGTCTGGAGCTTCGCCGTGCTGGCGAGCGTCCAACTGACGGTCCGCCTGATCATGGCGTTCTCGGTGCGGCGCACGGCGCTCGCGTCGCTGGTGCTGACCGCCGTGTCGGTGCCGGTCAGCGTCGGGTACCTCTGGCTGTTCGGCCAGTCGCTCACGCCGCTGCCGCTGGCGATGCTGCTGATGGGCGCTGCCGGCTGGGTGATCGCCAACCGGCTGCTGGGGTTCCGGCGGCGGCGCAGCGCGATCGTGGCGGCCATCGGCATCGGGCTGCTGGCAGCGCCGTGGGGCGTGTTCCTGGTGCGGCCCGGCGGCTGAGCCGACCTGGAGCAGCACCAGGATGATCCGGTGCCGCGCTCTCAGGGGGCGTTCCGAGACACGTTGCCTGGTGCGGCACTCGGGAAGTGCAGCCGCGCTACCATCTCACGAACATGGATGCATCGCGGCTGGACTGGCAGCCGAGGGAGAACCGTCGCATGGCACAGGTTGAGGTGGTTGTGGTCGGCAGCGGCGTCATCGGAAGCTCGATTGCCTACCACCTGGCGCGCCAGGGCCGGCGCGTGCTGGTCGTCGACCGGAGCCGCCCGGCCGTCGAGCCGGCCGCGTCCTGGGCCAGCGCCGGTGGCGTGCGGCGGCAGGGCCGAGATCCGGCCGAGGCCCGGCTGGCGAGCGAGTCGATTGGCCGCTGGCCCTCGCTGCCGGACGAGCTTGGCGCGGACCTGGGCTACCAGCAGGGCGGCAACCTCTACGTTGGCGAGGGCGACGCCGAGGCCGAGATCGTTGCCCAGTTCGCGGCGCGGCAGGTGGCGAACGGCTTCTCGGACGTGCGCCTGCTCGACGCCCGCGAGGTGCACGAGCTGGCGCCGGCCCTCAGCGAGACGGTCACGGCTGCCAGCTACAGCCCACAGGACGGGCAGGCCGATCCGGTCCTGACGACGCGCGCCTTCGCGGCGGCGGCCGAGCGCCACGGCGCGCTGTCCTGGCACGAGACGGCGACCACGGGCCTGTTGCTGGCGGGCGATCGGGTCACGGGCGTCCGCACGCGCCGCGAGGACGTCCATGCCGACGCCGTCGTGCTGGCGGCCGGCGTCTGGACCGACGAGATCGCCGCGACGGCCGGCCTGCGCCTGCCGATCCGGACGCGCGTGCCGCAGATCCTGATTTCGAGTCCCGCCGCGCCGGGGACGCTCCGGCAGGTGCTCGGCTCGGCGGGGCGACGGCTGTCACTCAAGCAGCTGCCGACCGGCGAGTTCATGCTGGGCGGCGGCTGGCCGGGCATCGCCGCCGAAGATCGGCGCTCATTCACGATGGTCGAGGAGAGCATCAGCGGCGGCTGGGCGGCCGGCGTCGGCATCGTGCCGGCCGTGGACGAGCAGCGCATCGTGCGGAAGTGGTGCGGGCTGGAAGCGGAGACGTTCGACCACATCCCGCTGATCGGGCCGGTCTCGGGGCTCCCTGGTCTGACGCTGGCGGTCGGCTTCTCGGGGCACGGGTTCGCCATCGCGCCGGCGGTCGGGCGATGCGTGGCCGATCAACTGGCCGGCCGTCCGACGCCCGAGCTGGCGGGCCTGGACCCCGGCCGCGCGGCCTCCTTCGACCCCGCCGCGCTGCAGGCGTTCCTCGACGACACCTCCATTGCTGGCCTGGGCGTCGGGTGAGGACCCTGGGTACAGGAAAACGGCCTCACCGTCCCTCTGGCACGACACCACGCGCAATCGGTGCACCGACATGATGCAAATGTCGTCCTGAGCTTGCGAAGGACCTCACCCGCAGGCGCGCGAGGCTTCGGATGCTCGACGGTCAGCGGGTGAGATCCTTCATTGCGCTCGCAAGCTCGCTCCATTCAGGATGACAATTGGAGCCCGAGGTCGCCATCGCTGCAGACCAGGCCGAGAACCACTCGCAAGCTCGCTCCATTCAGGATGACAATTGGAGCCCGAGGTCGCCATCGCTGCAGACCAGGCCGAGAGCCGCTCGCAAGCTCGCTCCATTCAGGATGACAATTGGAGCCCGAGGTCGCCATCGCTGCAGACCAGGCCGAGAACCGCTCGCAAGCTCGCTCCATTCAGGATGATAATTGGAGCCCGAGGTCGCCATCGCTGCAGACCAGGCCGAGAGCCACTCGCAAGCTCGCTCCATTCAGGATGACAATTGGAGCATGGTCGCTGACCGCTTGTGCGGCCAGCTCTGCCCGTCGCGGTGACAACGGCGCTTGCCGGCAATTGGAGCGTGACGGCTGACGGCCTGGGCGGCCCGTTGGTGGCGGTGAGCGATCCCCGGGCCGCTCACCACGTGACTCCGAGGCCCCCGGCGATTCCGGTACACTTCCCGCAGACTCGGGAGGTGTAACGTGGTCCGAGCGCAGATTGTCGGAGCGACGGGGTACGGCGGTGTCGGGATGGTGGAGCTGTTGCTCAGGCATCCCGAGATCAGGGTGACCTCGCTGCTGGCAGTCTCCGATGTCGGGAAGCCGCTGAGCGCCTTCTATCCGCATTTGCGCGGCTTCTGCGACACCGTCGTCGAGGAGGCGAAGCCGGAGCGGGTCGGCCAGGACGCCGAGCTGGTGATCTTCTCGACGCCGGATCGGGTCGGCATGGGGTATGCCCAGCAACTGGTGGACGCCGGCATCCGCATCCTCGACTACAGCGGCGACTTTCGCTTTGCGACGCTGCCGCTGTACGAGTGGTACGCGAAGGCCCATCCGAGCGTGGCCGGCAAGCCGCACCTGACCCCGAACCTGTTCGAGCGGGCGGTGTACGGCGTGCCGGAGCTGAACCGCGCGCGGATCCGCGAGGCCAGCGTCGTCGGGAACCCCGGCTGCTTCGCCATCGCGATGATCCTCTCGCTGCTGCCGGCCATCAAGGCCGGGCTGATCGATCCGAAGTCGATCATCGCCGACGGAAAGACTGGGATCTCGGGGGCGGGGAAGAAGCCCTCGGCGACGAACCACTTCCCGGAACGCAATGAGAGCGTCACCCCGTACCGGGTGGCGTCGCATCAGCATGTTTACGAGACGGTCGCGTCGCTGGAAGCTGTCGCTGGTGAGAAGGTCGGCATCACCTTCGTGCCGCACCTCGTGCCGCTGACGCGGGGGATCATCACCACGTCGTACGCGCAGCTTCGGAAGGATGTCTCCGCGAAGGAGATCCAGGCGGTCTACGAGGAGACGTTCAAGGACGAGCCGTTCGTGCGGGTGTTGCCGCCGGGCCTGACCCCCGGTCCGAAGGCCGTCTCCGGCTCCAACCTCTGCGACGTCAGCGTCGTGCTGGACGAGGAGAATGGGCGGCTGGTGATGGTCGGCTCCATCGACAACCTGATGAAGGGTCAGGCTGGCGTGGCCCTCCAGAACATCAACATCATGTTCGGGTTCCCAGAGAAGACCGCGCTCGACCGGTCGCCGATCTACCCGTAGAGCCAGCACAGCGAGCACATCGGGCCGGACCTCGCCCCACACGAGTCCGGCCCGATTCTGTTTCGGCGAGTCATTTGCGTGAGTGGAGGGGATGTCCGCATGGAACGTCGTCGTGTCGTCTCGGCCGATCCACCGAACTACGAGAGCCGCCTCGATCTGGTGGCCGGGTGGATCACCCCACGCGATCTGCACTTTGTTCGCAGCCAGCACGTTGCCCCGAACATCGATCCGCGGACCTATCGTCTGAGCATCGAGGGCGACGCGGTTGGCAACCCGATTCAGCTCTCGCTGGCGGATCTGAAGGCGTTGCCGTCCAGGTCACAGGTTAACTGGCTCGAATGTGCTGGGAACTCCCGCGTCCAGTATGAGCGGGTGCTCGGGAAGGCTGTCGATCCGGCCCAGCTCCCCTGGGGGCAGGGCGCCGTCAGCAATTCTGAGTGGACCGGCGTCTCGCTCTCGACGGTGCTCGACCTGGCGGACATCAAGCCGAGCGCCGTGGATGTGATGCCCGAGGGGCTGGACGACGGCAAGATCGCCCGTCCGATGCCCATCGACATCGCGCGGCGCCCCGAGACGATCCTGGCCTACGCTATGAACGGCGATCCGCTGCCGCCGGACAACGGATTTCCCGTGCGGATGGTGGTGCCGGGCTGGATCGGCACCAACAGCATCAAGTGGGTCGGGCGGGTCGTCGTGTCGAGCGAGCCGATCAAGGTGAAGTGGAACACGACCAGCTACGCGATGCATGGCCCGGACTACCCTGACGATCCGGCGCTGACGTTTCAGCCGGTCAAGAGCGTCTTGTCGCTGCCGTGGGAGGCCGATCTCAGCGCTGGCCCGCAGACGGTGCGTGGCTTCGCGTGGTCGCCGTATGGCCGGGTCGCAAGGGTTGAGTACAGCTTCGACGGCGGCGCACACTGGGAGCAGGCCAACCTGCTGGCGCCGAACGAGCCGCTGGCCTGGGTGCGTTGGGAGTTCAACTGGAAGGCCGCGCCCGGCAGCTACGAGATCACGACGCGCGCCACCGACGAGCAGGGCAACACGCAGCCGGACTCGGTGCAGTGGAACTCGCTCGGCTACCTGTACAGCGCCTGCGTCGCGCACCCGGTGACCGTCTCAGGGTAGGACTGCCGCTGGCGGCAGGCCCATTAACTGACGAAGCTGCGGGCGGAGCACGGGGGACAGGTGCTCGACGCGCGCAGCTGCGCAGCCAGAACGATGGGGACGGGGAGCGCGGGCGCTCAGGCGCTCAGCCGCTCCGCCGCCGGGATCTTGTTCAGCGTCAGCTCAGCCTCGGTGAGCAGTCGCGTGGCCTCCATCAGGTGCTGCACCATCGTGAACTGCTGGGGCGTCAGCGACTCCAGCAGGCGGCACTCGATGTTGGCGATGATGACCTCAAGCTCGTCGGGGAAGTTCGGGATCTCTCGATACTGCTGGGGGGCCGGTGTCTGGGCGATCATCTGCACGTCCCTGTCCTGTTGCGAGTGTCCCAATCGAGATGATTTGCATCTCTCTGTACAACATCAATCCTCGCACGGCGTGCATCAGCAGCGCGTTAACTTTTCGGCTTCCCGCGTTAGTTCTGTGTGAGAGAATTCAGATGATCCGCTGAGCGAGCCGTGGCGACCGGTGGAGCAGCGCGCCTGGCGATGCCCAACGCGTGCGGGCGCACTCCCTGCGTCGCGGCTCCCCGCGTTACGGCTGTGCATCATCCCTCTGGGTAGGGCAAAGACGGCCCATCTGGGGTGGCACGCCGCTGGCCGACACTCGTTCCTACTGGTGTACGCCCGTACAGGCGTACGACCTGTGTCCATTGCTGCTGGCTGCCGGCATCTTGCGCGGACCGGCAACCGGGGGGGATGTCTGATGACGCGAACGACGAACATGGCCACACGGCGGCCATCGCCGCGAGCCGGCTGGCCGCGGATGCTTGTGGCCGTGCTGCTCGTGCTTGGCCTGACGCTGCCGTCGGCCGCCAGCCCGGCCCAGGCCAGCCCGGCGCACGCCCCCCAGGCCGCGCCGTTGTTGACGGATGCCGCCGACTTCGTGCCGTCGCTCGCGAATCTGCCAGCGGGCTTCCGCGAGGACTGGTCAGATGTCGTGGGCGGTGACGTGCAACCGACCCAGGCGATCCGTCGGGCGTACGTGGCCCTGGACGAGAGCCGACGTCTGGTGGTGGGGGCCACCATCCACCCGTCCACGGCGACTGCCCAGACCGCGATGGACACCCAGGTCAACAACCTGACCCGCTTCCAGGGCTGGCGTTTCACCCCCAGCTCGGCCTACGGCGAGAGTGGCTTCCGTGGTACGCGCGTCAACGCGGATGGTGGCAACGGCACGCTCGCGCTGTACCGCGTCAACGCCATCACCGCTGAAGTTGCCGTCTTCACCCAGAGCGGCGTCAACGATCCGGGCCTGCTGGACAACGCTGCGAGCCTCATGCTCAAGCGGATCAAGGACGATGCGGACCTCGTCACGGCGCAGGCCGGCTGGCCGACAGCGCCGGTCGTGGTGCCGGGCAAAGATCCCGAGGTGCCGATCGCCATCGCTGGCGAGACGATGCCGGGCGCGCCAGGCGCCGAGGTGACTGGCAGCTCCAGCGGCTCGCCGGTCAACGGCGACACGGTGGTGCTGCTGACCGTGACGGCCATCGACCGACCGTGGAACTCCGGCGGCAGCGTCCCGACGCCGCCCTCCGGTATGGAGTACCTCACCGTCGAGGTCCAGATCGAGGTCGCAGGGGCGACGGACGTGACCACCGCCCTGACCGACTTTTCGGTCAACACCTACGATGGCCGCTTCTGGACGGCGGTCTCAGGGCGCTCGCCGGGCCTGCGGACGGGAATGGTCTCGATGGCGTCGCCGGCCCGAGGCTGGCTCTCGTTCATGGTCCCGCGTGAGCAGCCGGCCCTCCAACTGAACTGGCGGCTCCGCATCGCGCAGCCCACGGCGACTGGCAACGATCAGACGCTGGTCGTCCCGCTGGTGGCCGGCGCGACGGCATCAGCCTCCGTGGGCACAACGCCGCCACCGGCCGGTGCGCCCGTGACCCCGCCGAGCACCAGCCCGCCGCCCTCGGCGAACCCGACCCCAGCGCCGGGCGGTGGCAGCAGCGGCGGCGGATCGAGTGGCGGCGGTGGTGGCGGCTCAGGCGGCAGCGGCGGCCGACCCCGGCTCCAGTAGCGCGGGGCTTGTCCCCACGCTCCTGGTGAAGGGACGCGGGCAGGGCAATTGCACGATCGCTCGCGCGTGCCCAGACACGACGAAGCTGCGGGACGTGCCCATCGTGCAATCGCTCTGGGGCTGCGGGGCGCCTACGCCTCGGCGATCTCGACTGCCTCGATCACCGGCGGCTCGACCGGCGAGGACGGCTCGCCTGACCGTCCGACCTGGACCGGGACCGTCGCGATCTTGTCCAGCACGTCCAGGCCGGACGTCACCCGCCCGAAAATGGTGTAGTTCTTCGGCAGGCCCTCGGCGTTCCGGCCGTGGCAGATGAAGAACTGGCTGCCCTGGGTGTTCGGGCCGGCGTTCGCCATCGCCAGCGTGCCCTTGGTGTAGCCCTGCGGGCCAGACAGCTCGTCCTTGAAGCGGTAGCCGGGGCCGCCCATGCCGGTGCCCGTCGGATCGCCGGTCTGAACCATGAAGTCGCGGATGATGCGGTGGAAGATGACGCCGTCGTAGAAGCCCTCACGGGCCAGGAACACGAAGTTGTTGGCCGTCTGCGGCGCGTCGCCCACGAACAGGTCAGCCGTCATGTCGCCGAGGCTGGTCTTGATGGTAGCGGTGTACTTCTTGCCCCCGTCGAGCGCGAAGGCGGGAGGGGATGACCACTGCTTCTGCTCTGCCATCTGGATGCTTCCTTTCTCCGTGGCAGCGACGCCCTGCGCGCACGGCTGCCGATGCTGGCGCGATGCGCCGTCGATGGGTGCGCGTCGTCCTGACCGGGGCACTCGCAAGATCGACGCCCCGCCCGGAGACTGCGCGCTCAGGCCTCGGCGATCTGGACGGTGTCGATCTTCGGCGGGTCGACCGGCTGGGACGGCTCGCCGCTCGGTCCGGGGCGCACCTGGACGCCCGCGATCTTGTCGAGCACATCCAACCCGGTGGTGACCTTCCCAAAGATCGAGTAGCGCTTGGGGAGGGTCTCGGCGCGCGAGCCGTGGCAGATGAAGAACTGGCTGCCCTGCGTATTCGGGCCGGCGTTCGCCATCGCCAGCGTGCCCTTGACATAGGTCTGGGGCCCGGTCAGCTCGTCGTTGAACTTGTAGCCGGGGCCGCCCATACCGGTGCCCTGGGGGTCGCCGGTCTGAACCATGAACTCTTTGATGATCCGGTGAAAGATCACCCCGTTGTAGAACCCCTCGCGCGAGAGGAAGACGAAGTTGTTGACGGTGTTCGGGGCGTCTTTCGCGTACAGCTCCGCCGTCATATCGCCCATGCTGGTCTTGATGAGGGCGGTGTACTGCTTGTTCTGGTCGATGGACATCGCCGGCGGGCCGGCCAGCGGCTTCTGGGCCAGCTTTGGCGAGGCGGCAGCCGCCGCGGCGGTGGGCTTGGCGTCGGCTGGCTTCGCCTCCGACGGCTTGGCTCCGGTTTGCTGCTCGTTGGCCGTCCGCGGGGCGGACGGCGAGCTGCCGGCCTGGCTGCAGGCCGCCGAGAGTCCGAGAGCGGCGACGGACGCCGGGAGCAGCGCCAGCAGGCGGCGCCGGCGGAGGCGCACAGACATCGACAGAGACTCCTTCCATGGATGGTGCATCAGTGGCTCAAGAGTGGCTCAAGGGTGGCATACGCAGCGTGCAGCGCGCGTCGTCGCCCGGCCGGTGCAGAGATCGCACGTCGTCGCCCTCCTGGAGGGTGGGTATTCTGGTGCGCGCTTGCGAATAATCACCGTCGGAACCGCACGAACGTTGTATCCTGTAGCCATGGCAGGATCGTCACCCACAGCGTGCATCGTCGGCTGCAGGCGATCGGAGAGACTGACGAGGTGTTGCATCAGCTCGCGTGTTCTGGCGCAGGTCGGGCCAGCCGGCTGGCCGTGCGCGGTCCGTCCACGCGTGCAGGTGAACAGCGCCAGCTCGACATCGTCGCGCATGGTTCGGTCCAGCGCACCGCGGACCGTCGCCAGCGCTTTCTGGGCGATGACCGTCACGCGCGTGGCCTCGCAGCACACACGCTTCCTGCCAGCCGACCGTGTACGGGTGGAACTATCCGCATCGTTGAATCGTTGATGATCTTAGCACCCGGCTTTGAGCCCCTGGTACACTAAGAGTACCGCTGGAGCACAGGTTCGGCTCCCGTCGGGGGACGTAATCCGGAACCGAGGGTGGTGCAATGCCTCCGAGTGACCAGAATAAAGAGTCCCTGCTGGGCCTGGCCCAGGGCGGCATGAGTGGGAACAGTCTGAAGTCGTATTCGCCGACGCAACTGTTCTTCCTGATGCGGCTATCGTATCTCCAGCGGCAGCGCCGCGAGTGCGTGAACGTGCTCGACAATGGGGATTGGCGAATGCGTCTCCTGAACAAAGCGCTCTATTCCACGTACCAGGATTGCCTCACGGCGGGCGTGTCCGGCGAGGCAAAGCTCCTGCTCGGCCAGCAGGCGCCGGCCAACTAATCCCGCGTCAGTCGGGGTGGCAGCGTCGCCACCCGCGCGTCTGACCCCTGGGGCGCCATTCCTCTCGTGCCTGAACCTGGAAGCTTTGCGCGGCTGTTGACGATGGACGGATGGCTCCTCGCCGCGTACGAGTTCGGTCCGCCGGCCTTGCGTGCGCTCTTCGTCGCCGTTGCGACGTACATCGCCGTTCGCGTGGCGCGCTCGTCGTTCAACTACACGGCCCGTCGTGCGGACGTGACGGCTCGCCTGTTGATCGGGCGGATCATCACGACGGTCATCGTGGGCATCGGCGTCGCCACGATTCTCGACACCATCGGCGTGCCGCTGACCACCTTCGTCACGGTGCTGGGCGTCGCCGGACTCGGCATCTCGCTGGCGATGCAGGACATCCTCAAGAGCTTTGTGGCGGGGACGTACCTGCTGTTCGAGCGGCCGTTCCGCATCGGCGACGAGATCTCGGTGAAGGATCAGCGGGGCATCGTCGAGCACATCGGCATCCGGACCACGCAGTTGCGGAACGCCGACAACGTCCAGATCATCATCCCGAACTCGGTGATGTTCGCCGAGATGGTGGCGAACCGGACCAACGAGCGGAAGCCCGAGCCGGCCGACCGGCCCGCCGAGGCCGCCGCGACGGCAGCGCCAGCCGGCGCGGCTTCGATTCCAGCGGCCCCGGCGTCATCTCCGGAGGTCCAGACCCCGGCCCCGGCGGCCCCGGCGTCCGCTCCGCCCGCCCCGTCCGAAACGCCGACTTCGCGCGCCTGACGGGCGGTCTCGCGCCCGTCCGGGAACCCGTTCTCAACAATTGGCCTGGATGAGGGTCGGACAGGGCCAGCGGGATCGGGTATAGTCCGTGCTCGCCGGGTACCGCGCGGCGCATCCATGCGCGGGCACACTGGCCCTGCGGATGGTCTGGATGACTCGGTCTTGTCGAGCTTGCCAATGGTGAACCGTACTCGCGATCTTCTGCTGGCCGAACCCGAGAGCGCCCTGGATGGGACGGCGCGGGGCCGCCCGGCCTCACTCTCGGTGGTGATCCCGGCCCTCAACGAGGAGAATGGCATCGACGCCATCCTCCAGCGGGTGCTGGCGCAGCGCGAGGGGCTGGCCCAGGTGGGCATCCGGGAGCTGGAAGTCATCGTCGTGGACGATGGCTCGAAGGACAAGACGGCGGACCGCATCCGCACCTACAGCGATGTTCGCCTGATTCAGCACGAGGTCAACAAGGGGTACGGCGCGGCGCTCAAGACGGGCTTCAATGCCGCGACGGGCGACCTGCTGGCCTTCCTCGATGCTGACGGCACCTACCCGCCCGAGTCGTTCCCGGCGCTCTGCCAGGCGGTCGAGGAGCACGGGGCCGACCTGATCATCGGCTCGCGCATGTTGAGCGGCGAAAGCGAGATGCCGCTGGTGCGGCGGGTTGGCAACACGATCTTCGCCGCGCTGCTGAGCATCGTCGGCTCGCGGCGGATCTCGGACAGCGCCAGCGGCATGCGGGTCTTCCACCGCGACATGCTCCCGATCCTGTACCCGCTGCCGGACGGCCTCGACTTCACCCCGGCCATGAGCACCCGCGCCGTCTACGAGGGGCTCAAGATGGTCGAGGTGCCGATCCCCTACAAGGAGCGCGTCGGCCGCTCGAAGCTGAACCCGCTCAAGGACGGTATCCGCTTCCTGCGCTCGATTCTCTGGACGGCCCTGCTCTACGATCCGCAGCGCTTCTTCAGCACGTTCGGGCTGGGGCTGTTGATCGTGGCATTCTTGCTCGGGCTTGGACCGACCATCTACTACGCGCAGAACCGGCACCTGCAAGAAGACATGATCTACCGCCTGTTCGCGGTGCTGATCCTGAGCGTGGCGGGTGTCAACCTGCTCGCCTTCGGGGTGACCTGTCAGGCGATCCTCGGGTTGCTGCCGGCCCGCCGCCGGCCGCCGCCAGCGGTGCCGCGCCCCTGGCGTGGCCGCCTCGCCGGCATCGGCGTGATCATGGTCATCCTCGGGATGGGGCTGATGACGCCGGCTGCGCTCCAGTGGCTTGCCACCCGGCAGATCACGGCGCACTGGTCGTACTTTGCGGCTGGCGGGACGCTCGTGCTGACGGGGCTCGGGCTGGCAACGTGGTTCATCCTGCTGCTGATCCTGCAAGAGCTGACCACGCGTGACGCCCGCGCGCGCCGCGACCTGAGCGCCTGACGACGCGTTCGAGGCGTCCTGAAGGGCCGTGACCCCCAGGACAGGGGAAGGCCCTCACCCCCCAACCCCCTCGCCCTGTGCGCGGGCGAGGGGGAGACACACGAGACTGTCGTTGCTCCCCCTCGCCCGC
>JADZEM010000165.1 GCA_020850535.1 Chloroflexota bacterium | reverse complement strand
CGTGGGGCGTGGGGCGTGGGGCGTGGGGCGTGGGGCGTGGGGCGTGGGGCGTGGGGCGTGGGGCGTGGGGCGTGGGGCGTGGGGCGTGGGGCGTGGGGCGTGGGAATGATGGGGTGAAAGCGTGCAAGCTGCAATTGTCATCCTGAGCGCAGCGAAGGATCTCACCCGCCGACGCGATCTTGACGGTCAGCGGGTGAGATCCTTCGCTGCGCTCAGGACGACAGGCACCGAGCGCATCGCGTTGACCGCTCCGCAGCCGCCGTAGAGCAGGATCGCGCTCGCGCTCAGGATGAAAGGCACGGAGCGCATCGCGTTGAGCCGATCATGGCACTTTTTCCTACTGGCCAGTCTTGTGATGCTCCTCGCGGTGGTGCTTCATGACCGTCCGGGCCGCCACCTCCTCGGCGCGCTTGCCGTAGCGATGATCGTCCGTCGCCTCGTCTCGGATGTGCTCGTACATCCGCTGCTCCTTCGCACCGACGCCTCGCAGCGGCTTGTCGTCCTGCTGCTTCTTCTGCGCCATCGAGAATCCTCCTGATCGCTCATGCTTCTGCCGCCGGGTGATGCAGAGCGCGTACCGGCCTGCTGGCGAGCAGCGACCAGCATCGGCCGGGCAGTACGATCCCGTTCAGGTACCCATGCGATGCAGGGAGGGTTGCACCGTGACAGAGCAGGGAGCGACGACCGGGGCCGGAGGATCGACGGGCCATGCGAGTGATCCGCACCATGCCAGCGCCCCGCAGGCGGAGGATGTGCGCGTGGCGGCCCGCGTCTGCGAGACCGCGTTGCTGCCCCTGAGCGAGGCTGACTGGTCGCAGCCGGCCACCGGCCTGGAGTGGACCTGCCGCTGGACCCTCGAACATGTGACCATCGCGCTCGACAAATACAGCCGCTGGCTTGCCACACCGACCGGCGACCCGACCCCGCCCGATCAGCTCCGCGACCCGAACCTGAGCATCGCGCAGTTGCTGGCGCTGCTGCGGCTGCGCGCGGGCGTGCTCGACGTCGTGGTGCGGGCCGCCGAGCCGACAGCGCGCGGCTTCCGGATCTGGGGGCGGCCCGACCCCGAGGGCTACGTGGCCATCGCCTGCACCGAGATCTTCCTGCACACCGACGACATCGCGCGCAGCCTGGGCGCGACGTTCGGGCCGCCCCCAGGCGTATGCCAGCGGGCCGTCAGGCGACTCTTCCCCTGGGCGCCCACGAACGTCGAGCCGTGGGCGGCACTCCGCTGGGCGACCGGCCGCCTGGAGCTGCCCGGGCATGACCGCGTCGGCGCGGATTGGGCCTGGCAGGGCGGCCCGCTCTCGGAGTGGGACGGCACAGTCAAGACCCGCGCCAGCTACGCCACCTGATCTCCAGCCTCGGCCCGTGCATCGCCTGCGTCAAAGCGTCCTGGCCGGCCATCGATTCGTCCTGGCCGGCACGGGCCTTGCCGCACATTCTGCGACGGGCGCGACCGCTTCATCTGACGTCGCATCGTCAGGCGGGCGTCGGGCGAGGGGTCACACGGCGGCGATGGCGCCGCGCCGGCGGAGGATGCTCCAGACCCGAGTGATCGTCCAGCCCTGCTCCATCTGCGGCGGCTGCTCGAGCCGGTTGGTCACCCCGTCCTGCAGCACGTCGAGCGTGGTCACGTTGATGGCGATGCTGCCATCGGGATCCCCACGAAAGAACTCGGGGAAGGCCCCGGCCTGCCCGCAGCCAGCCAGGATGCGCGACTCCAGTTCATCGGCCAGGGCGTGTACGCCGTGACGGCGCAGCCCATCCGCGATGACTCCCGTGTCCATCGGCCACGTCGAGCCGTTGTGGTACGAGCCGGCGCGGAAGCGCGGCGAGCCAGTCCAGCGGGTCCGGATGCCAGCCCCGGCCAGCATGTCGGGCTGGAACAGCCGCGCGATCAGCTGTCCTCGGAGCGAGGCCACGTCGTCGCCGTCGAGCAGGCGGCTGGCGAGCAGGTGCCCAGGGCTTGACGCGATCACCCGGGCCGGGCGGCCCGGCGACGGCGGATCGCCGTCGAACGTGAGTGCCAGGGCGAACGTGCCGAGATCCGGCTGCCAGAACTGGGCCAGGAAGCGCTCGCGGAGGTCGGCCGCCCGCTGACGCAGCGTGGCCGGCTCGAGGAGCGGCCGGCCTGCGGCGGCCGGTGTGCGCTCGGACAGTTCGGCGGCCCCCAGGAGGGCATCGTAGACGTAGCCCTGGACCGCCACCGGCGCGTACGGCCGGGTCACGTCGAACAGGACGCCATCGGCGTGGTAGTACGAGTCCGCCGAATCTTCCCACACCTGGTTGGGGATGCCGTGGGGATGGGCGCGGCGCACCCAGAGGTAGCCGCCGCCCACGGGGTTGTCGAGGCGGCTCACGATCCAGCCGAGCGCCGCCTCCATCGCGTCGAGCAGCGTGCGCGCCTGCCCGAGTCGGTCTATCACCGTCTCGGCAAGGATCGCGTCGCCGTACAGCTCGGCATGCGCTGCCAGCAGGTGGATCCACTGCGGCGTGCTGTCCACCGCACCGTAGTAGGGAAACGTCCAGAAGCGCTCAAGCTCGGGCAGCAGGGGGTCTCCCAGCTGGCGATGCTCGTGGAGGATGCGGCCCGGCTCCTCTTCTGCGCGTGGCAGGGTCCGCACTCCCTGGAGACCGGCCAGGGCCAGCAGCGTCGCTCGGGCGACCAGCGGGAAGTCCGACAACAGATCGAGCGACATCCGCAGGGAGTCGCGCCCGAACAGGCAGTGGAAGAGGCTGTGGCTGCCAGCCGACGCGAGCGGCGGGCCACTCTGGCCAAGCTGCTCGATACGGGTGACCTGGCCGACATCGCAGAGAGCGCGGCGCAGCCTGGCGAGATCGATCCCCGGGGCCGCCGCGGCCGCCGAGGATGGCAACGGCGGCAGCAGCGGAGGCACTGCACCGGCCGCGTCATAAGGAAGGGGAAAGCTCACAGGAACGACCTTCAGCGAGAGTATCTGGAAGCAGTGTGAGCAAGGACAGGTCCGGAAGGCAGCCCTGCAAGCTGGCTGTCCCACCTAGTCGGCGTGCGAGAAGGGCAGCGCGGGACCGCCCATCCTATCTCAAAGATGATGCCTCGGTTCGCGCGGGCTGCGCCACACTCGTGCATTTGTGCGTATGGGCATGCTCTTGCTGCGGCGCGTGTGCATTCGTGACGAGCGACTGTCCCAGATTCGCCTTCCTGCGATACAATAGCGATGGGTGATCGTTCATTCATCGTCGACATAACGGGGGAGCGCACCGTTCCACCGCGTGGCAGGTGCGTAGATCCGCAAAGGCTGGCTCTTGAGACTTTCCCTCCAGGCTCACCATGAATGCTATTGCGAGCTGGTGTTGCGCCCGCGCCTCGCCGATCGAAAGCCACAGGCCGATCACCGACCGCCGCTCTCCCTGGCAGGCGGCCAGTCTGGCAGGCGGCGAACGGCTTCAAGAACGCACCTTGGGCCTGAATGAGGAGACAGACTGACTATGATTTACCAAGATTCCGCAATGGAACGGCCTCAGGAACAGAAGCTCTCAGTCGCGCAGTTGCTCGGGCTGGTGATCCGGCTCCGGCAGGCCCTGGAGGGGGTGGCCGAGCGCCACATCGAGGGCGATTCGCTGCCGTGCTTCTGCGTGGAGTACCAGCCGTCAACACCCGAGCACAGCGAGTGGTGCAGCGAGGCGCGCGCGTCGATCGCGGAGGCTATGCGGATCACCGCGGCGGCGGACGATCGGTAGCCTCCGCACGCCGCCGCGATGCGAGGGAGGCTCTGGGGCAGCGACCGCCGCCCTCGCATGGCGAGCGCACCCGCGCGCACCACGGCAGACAACGGCCGCAGGGGCAAGAAGAGGGCCCGTGCACCTGACACGTACACGGGCCGAGCGGGGGCGGGATCGGTGGCTGGTGACCACGGCTTCCCAGATCACTATTTAACGGGATCACCTCGCCGAATTGCTGCTCAGCGGGCGGATCGCACATTTTTGTGATGAGATCTTTACATGGGCGACCCTGTACCACCGGCGTGCGTTGACAGCTGAGGTGTCCCCGTTCCCAAACCTCTCGCTCGCGCGTGCGAGAGGGGCAGTCTCCTGCACGCGGAGCGAGAGGGCCGGGGGAAAGGCGGCCACGTCCCCGGTGGGCGGGGACGCGGCCAGTCAGAAAAGGGAGCGGCTCAGCGGTTGCCCTGCGGGCCAGCGGGGCCGCCCATGCCGGGGCCACCCATGCCGGGGCCACCCATGCCCGGGCCACCCATGCCCGGGCCACCCATGCCCGGGCCGCCCATCATCGGCCCGCCGGGGCCGCCGTTCTCGATCCGCTCGATCAGCTGGTCGGCCTGCTCCTGGGTCAGCTTGCCGTCCGTCACAGCCTGCTTGATCTCCGCGATCCGCGCAGCCTGCATGTCCTTCTGGGTCTGTTCGAGCGCGGCCTTGACGGTGCTCGAGTCCATCCCGAGGTTCTTCGCCAGCGCGTCGATGTAGCGCTGCTGGGCAGCCTCACGCTGCTGCTCCATCTGCTGGCGTTGCTCGTCGGTCAACTGCGGGCGCTGCTCGCCGCTCCCGTTGCCCTCGCCGCGCCCAGGCCGGCCGGGCTGGTTCGGGCCGCCCGGGTAGCCCTGCTGGATCGCGTGGTCTGGCCCGCTGACGGGCAGGCCCTGCGCGCCTGCCACGCCGAGCGTGGCCCCGATGGTCGTGAGCGCCAGCGCGCCAGCCAGCGCCGTGCGCTTGAGCGAGATCCGCATCATGGTGTGTTCCTCTTCTGTCCCCGGGTGCTCGACGGCAGGAGCGCCGTCCGCACCATCATCATCGCCTGAAGTGCAGGCGAGAAGGGGCCGCGGGGCTGAAACATCGCTGACATCCCGAGGAGCCGCCGTGGCCGGGTTCAGCCCGCCCTGCAGGGTAACGCCTCCCAAAAGCAGCAGTGCCACGCAGGGGCGGGGATGCGGACGGCCGGCGGGCCCGGGCAGCCCTGGGCGTGGGCGGCGGCCCTGGGCGTGGGGGCGGCCTCTGGCGGCTACGCGCTCGCCTGGAGCTTCTTCAGCCGGTCCCGCGCGATGGCCAGCATCTCGTGGAGGGCCAGTGGCAGCTCCTCCTCGCGCGGGCGGGTGATACGCTCCTTCAGCACCGCCAGAATCGCCGCCTTCGAGCGCCCGTTGACGAACACCACGAAGCGGAAGCCGTACTTCGCCTCGTACTCGGCGTTCAGGCGGGCCAGCTCGGCGTAGGTCTGCTCCAGCTCCGCGCGCGGGATGCTCGCCTCGGCGTCGTAGCCCTGCTCGCGGTAGGAGAGCGCCGAGGTCTCCTTGACCACCGCCGCCGACTCGCCGATCCTCGGGTGCGCGTTGACCACCGTGACCTGCTCGTCGGGGCCGAGCGTCTCAACCGTGCTGTCGGCGTAGGCGAGCAGCGCAGCGTAGCTGGCGAACGGCCGGCCAGCCGCAACCCGCTCCCCGAGCGGCCCGGCCGCCTCGAACAGCGGGCGCAGAGCCTCGGTGAAGGCGTCGAGCGGGAGACGGTTGACCTCGTCGATGGGCAGGAGAGTCGGCGTCGGGGCGGCAGTCACAGGGGCGCGCTCCTTTGGAGGACGTAGGCCGAGCACGGTACCACGCGAAGACGGACAGCAACCGTCATCCCGGGCGGAGTGACAGGGCGATTGCATGTTGATGTCGTCGTGCAGCGGCGTCGGGGCTTGAAAGCCCCGCCTACACTCCTGCAGTCGCTGCGCGACGCTCCAGTCTCACCGGACGACGGCTGTTCCCGGTCTCCGTCGCGCAGCGACTGAATGCGTGTAGGCGGGGACTTCAGTCCCCGACCGCCCGTTCCATGATGCTTCGGGTACACCACTGAACATGCAATCGCCCTGGGCGGAGTGAGCTTGCATGCTATCCCGGTCATCCCGAGCGGAACGAGCTTGCGAGTGGAGCCGAGGGATCTTCCCCATCTGGTCTGGCCCATGCTGAGGGAAGATCCCTCCACTTCGCTCGTTCCTCGCTACGGTTGGGATGACGGGAGGGTGCTGTTCCTCGCTTCGCTCGGGATGACGGCCCCGGCCATGTTCACGTGGTGCGGCACCAGGCGACAGGCAGATTCTGCACTACTCGGCGTTCGGCTCCGTCCGGACCTGCACGCCGGTGCGCTCCTCCTGGAGCAGCCAGACGGCGCTGGAGTCTTTCGGGCCGAATCCCCGATTCATCGCCTCTATCATGCCTTGTTCGGCCACCGCCGCCATCGCCATCGGCACGCCCAGCTCGCGCGCCAGCTCCGTCGCGAGGCCGAGATCCTTGCGGGCGAGCGCCAGCGCGAAGCGCGGGTTGTCGAAATCGCCCTTGAAGACGACCTGCGGGACGCCCTGCGAGAGGCTCATCCCCTTGCCATACGCGCCGCCGCGCACCGCTTCGAGCAAGCGCTCGGGGTCGACGCCAGCCTTGACGCCGAGGGTGAACGCCTCGGCCATCAACTGCGCCGAGGCGATGCCGATCATGTTGTGCACCAGCTTGGCGACGGCCCCTGCGCCGGCCTCGCCGATGTACGTGACGTTGTTGCCGATGGCGTCCAGGGCCGGTTTGACGCGGTCGTAGACGGCTCGGTCCCCGCCGACCATCAGGATCAGGGTGGCGGTCTCTGCGCCGTAGGGGCCGCCGCTGACGGGCGCGTCCAGGGCGTGCACGCCACGCTCGCGGAAGGCGGCGTCGATGCGGCGGGCCAGGCTGACGGAGCTGGTCGAGAGGTCGGCGTAGACGGCCCCCTCGGGGATGCCCTGGAGGACGCCGCTCTCACCCATCGAGACGGCCTCGACCTCGCGCGGGCCGGGCAGCGAGGTCAAGGTCAGCTCGGCGGCGCTGGCGGCCAGGGCCGGGCTGTCGGCCCAGCGCGCCCCGAGGCCGATGAGCGGCTCGGCGGCCTCGCGGCGCACGTCGTTGACGACCACATCATGGCCGGCCTTCAAGAGGTTCCGGACCATCCGACTGCCCATCGTCCCCAACCCGATGTATGCGACCTTCATGGTGTCCACTCCCAGTCAACGGTGACGGTGTGTCAGGCCGCATCCCCCCGGCGCGGCTGACGGCATGGTAGCACCCAGCAGGCGCGCCACATCTCAGGCAGGCAGGGAGCCCGGCAGGCAGGGAGCCCGGCAGGCAGGGAGCCCGACGCCAGGGAAACCGCGCGCCTCACGCCGCGCATACGTCACCCCCGGCCAGCCGGCAGGTGGCGGGCGATGCGCCGCACCGCGAATCCCCCAGGCTCACGGCAGCGATACCACCATACGTCGGACGAAAGGCGTGCACGAGCGCACGGGTGCACTGCCGCTGCGACGGCTCGCTGCAGGGCGGCTGCGCTCGCGAGAGACGGCACGGCAGAGGGGCGGCCCGTGTGGGCCGCCCCTCTTTCTGGGTGTCTTCGGATGTCGTGTGTGGCCTGGACGCGCGGGCAGGGGTCAGGACGCCCGGCGCGCGCCCTTGCTGGCCCCGGAGGCTGCGCCCCAATCCTCGGCCCGCCGCCGCAGCGCCGGCTGGCCGGCCAGCGCCTGGGCCTCCAGCGTGAACCGCGCCACCAGCGCCTGGAGCTGCTCGGCCGTCCGCGCCAGCGCCTGCGACTGATCCGACATCTGCTGGATCTGCGCCGTCATCTCCTCGGCGGCCGCCGAGACCTCCTCCGTCGCCGCGCTGTTCTGCGCCGAGTTCGCCGTGATCGACCCGATCGACTCGCCGACCTCGTGGGCCGCGTCGATCATCGCCTCGGAGGCGGCCGTCGTCTCCTCGGCCGTCGCCGTGATCACCTGCATCGTCTCGGAGGCTGCCCGGCTCTGCCCCGCCATGTCCTGCGCCGCCGCCGCGATCACCTCGATCTGCTGGACGGTGGACTCCATCGCCGTCAGGATCTCGTCCAGGGCGCGGCCCGCCTGATCGGCCTCCGCCGAGCCCTCGTTCACCTTCGACGTGCCCAGCGCCATCGCCGTCACGGCCTCGCGCGTCCCGGACTGCACGTCCCGGATCAGGTCCGAGATCGCCTTGGTCTCGCGCTGGGAGCGCTCGGCCAGCTTGCGGACCTCGTCGGCGACCACCGCGAAGCCGCGACCGTGCTCGCCAGCCCGGGCCGCCTCGATGGCGGCGTTCAGGGCCAGGAGGTTGGTCTGCTCGGCGATGTCGTCGATGGTCTCGACCACCAGCCCGATGCGCTCGCCCAGCCGCCCCAGGTCTTCGACCCGGTCGCTCGCCTGCGACACGACCGCGTGGATCTCGGCCATCCCGCTGACGGTCCGCTGCACGGCCTGTGCGCCCTGCTCGGCCGAGGCCCGCGTCTGCTGCGAGGCGGCCGCCAGCGACTTCGCGTTGGCCGCCACCTGCTCGACGCCGTTCGCCATCCGCTCGGTGGTCACCGACGCCTCGGACACCGAGCGCGTCTGCTCGGCTGCCCCGCGTGACACCTGCTCCACGGACTCGCGCAGCCGCGCCACCGACTTGTTGCTGGAAACGGCGGCAACCGCCTGCTCCTGGGCGTTCGTCGCGATCTGCGAGATGGCCTGCGCCACCTGCTCCACGACGTTGGTGACCTCGTCAGCCACCCGGCCCAGGTGGTGCGACGTGGAGGTGAGCGTCACGGCAGCGTCGTTGACGTTCGTGATCGAGCCGTTCAGACCGCCGATCATCTCGACGAAGGCGTGCCCGAGCACATCGCGGTCAGAGGCGGGGTGGATCTCCGTCGTCAGATCGCCCGACGCGATAGACTGTGCAGCCCTGGCCATCTCACGCTGATGCACGATCATCGTGCGGACAGCATCCGCCATCTCGCCCAGCTCGTCGCGCGCACGGTAGGTCACTTCCTGCTCGATATCGCCGGCGGCCAACCCGCGCACGGCGTCGGTGACCTCGCGGACGCTCAAGGTGATCGAGCGGGTGACGTAGAGCGCCAGCCCCCCGCCCAGCATCAGCGAGAGCAGGATCGCCGTGGAGAGCAGCAGCTTCGACGTGACCGATGTCTCGACCAGCTCAGCATTGACGGCGGTACTCTCGATGTCCTGGATCTCGAGCAGCTTCTCGGTCACCAGGATCGCCTGCTGCAGAAGCGCGGCCGTCTCGCCGGTCCGCTGGGTGTTCGCTTCGGCATCCTTTCCAGCATCCACCAGGGCGATGGTCCGCTTGCGAGCCTCGAGGAACGTTGGATAGATCTCGTGCCAGGCATTGATCTGCTCGGCCTCTCGGGGGCTGGACGAGGCGGCCATCAGCGCCGACATGTTGTCGTCGACCTGCTTCAGCCAGCCCTCGTCAGCCTTGAGGATCTGAACGCGCTTCTCGGCGTTGGCGGTGTGATACGCCTGGCCAGAGCCGCCCAGGCGCAGCTCATAGAGTCCGCGCTGGATCCGCGCCAACTGGATCGACATAACGACGCCGTCTTCGTAGATCTCGGCCGCAGACTGACTGAACGTCACTGTGTTCTGCCAGCCGATGAAGCCAACGGCCGCCAACCCGAAGATGACGACGCCGACCGCTGCCAGCAACTTGACTCCGATCCCACCGCGCACCTGTATCCTCCATCTGTTGCACGCACGCCTGAGTGGCCCCACGATAGCCTTGCCGTACCGAGAAAGAGTCCCTGACGATTTCGGGGCGGCGAGCGTGCCCTCTCTGAACAACTGTGACAACGCACCTGGGGGGACGGATTGGACATTCCGGCGCGCAGATCCGTCAGTAGACGGAATGGATCGGCCAGGCAGCGGATGCGCTGCCGGCAGGCGCAGGCCGAGGTGAACGGAGGCCCTCACCCCCGGCCCCTCTCCCTGTGCGCGGGAGAGGGGAGGGAAGCGAGAACCGCGCTTACCCCAGGCCGTCACGCCCGAATACGAAGGAACAGCCGTCGTGCTGCTCATCCCCCCTCTCCCGCGCACAAGGAGAGGGGCCGGGGGTGAGGGCCTTCCAGGCTGTTGGCGGCGTGGCGCGGGGTCAGCTGCCGCGATACGTCGTGCCGCTGAAGCGGGTCATCAGCAGCGGAATGTGGTAGTGGCGGCGGGTGTCCGTGATCTGAAAGGCGACCGACACGATCCGCACGAACGGCGCGTCGCCGCTCTTCCCCCGGAAGTAGCTGCCGGCATCCCAGCTGATCTGATAGGTGGCCGGCTGCAGATCGAACGGCGCCAGCAAGTTGCCGATCCTGCCATCAGCGTCGGTCAGCAGGTCGGTGAGCGTGACGAAGGTGTCCCCGTCGAGCCGCTCGAGCGTCACCCGGACGCCGACGGCCGGGACGCCGCGCTCATTGTCAAGCACATGGGTCGAAATCGAAGGGGTGGGCGCAGACATCAAGACTCCACGAGAGACCGGGTATCAACGTGAGGATGGGGGTGCTGGTGGGGGCGCAGGTGCAGGCGCTGGCGGGGGCGCTGGCGGGGGAGCAGGCGGGGGAGCAGTGGGAGTATCGGCCGAGGGACTTGCCAGCGGTGCGGGAGGGGCCGGAAGATGGGGTGTCCTGCTGGTATCCATTGCGGCGGGGGCGGCACGCAACGATTTTTGCAGATACTGCTTGCTGTGGCCGGGCGGATAGCCGTCGAGCGTGGCGAAGACCGTGTACCCGTGCCGCACGTAGAACGCCGGGGCCTGGAAACTGTGCGTCTCCAGCGTGGCGCTGTGGCAGCCACGTGCGAGGGCTTCGGCTTCGGCGGCCGCGAGCAACTGGCTGCCAAGCCCCTGCCCACGGGCGTCCTCGCGGACCCACAGCAGGCGGATGTCCAGCCAGCCGGCCCAGGTGGTCGCGTAGAGGCCTCCCAGCAACTCACCAGCCGCGTCCCGCTTCAGGACGCCAAACGTCGCGCCGCCGCCCAGGCCGGTGACGCCGACGCTGTGCTGGTACAGCTCCTCTTCGAGCGCGGTCACCAGCTCGTACGAGAGGTCGCGGATCAGCTCGGGCGCATCTGTCGTCACGGCGAGCATGCCTGCCTGCACCCCGAGCTTGCCGACGCCGGGAACAGCCGCTGCCCGAAGCCCGGCTGCACCTGGATCTCGCCATCCTGGCAGACGACGGTCCCCCGGAGGATGGTCGTACAGACGCGCCCCCGGAACGCCTTGCCGAGGAACGGGCTGAGCGGCCAGCGCGTCTTGAGCATGCTGGCGTCGAGCGTCCAGGCGGCGTCTGGATCGACGATCGCGATGTCGGCGTCTGACCCGACGAGCAGCGCGCCCTTCTGTGGGTAGAGTCCGTAGCGCCGGGCCGTGGCCGCCGAAGTCAGCCGCACGAGGGCCTTCAGCGACAGGCCGCGGGCGTGGACGCCCTCCGTCAGCAGGACCGGCAGGAGGGTCTGGACGCCGTGCAGGCCGCCCCAGGCCAGCCAGATGTCGTCGTGGCCGCGATCCTTGTCCGCCGGCGGGCAGGGCGAATGGTCCGAGGCGATCAGGTCCACGCGGCCAGCCAGGACTTCTTGCCACAGAGCCTCGACCACGGCGCGCGGCCTGAGCGGCGGCGCACATTTGCCGTACGGGCCGAGGCGGGCCAGGTCATCCTCGTCCAGCGCAAGGTAGTGCGGGCAGGTCTCCAGCGTGGCCCGGACGCCATGTGCGCGGGCCGCCGCGACCTCGCGGACGGCCTCGGGAGTGCTGACGTGGACGAAGTGGACCGAGGCGCCGGTCTCGCGCGCCAGCAGCAGCGCCCGCCGGACCGGCTCCAGCTCGGTGAAGGGCGGGCGCGCCGAGGCCCAGGCCCGGGCATCCTTCTGGCCGGCCGCCTGGGCCTCGCCGCCGAGCGCCGTGGTCAGGCCATCGCTCTCGGCGTGCAGCCCGACGGTCATCCCCAGCTCGGCCCCCCGCCGGAGCGCCCCGTAGAGCGAGGCGTCGTCGACGCCCGGGTAGCCGTCCAGGCCGCTGTGGCACATGAACGCCTTGGCGGCCACCACGCCACCGGCGTGCAGCTCGCCCAGTTGCCCGAGGTTGGCCGGCACAATGCCGCCCCAGAGACCGTAGTCCACCACCGATTTGTCGGCCACGGCAGCGGCCTTGAGGGCCAGACTCGCGCCGTCGAGGGTGGGCGGATCGTTGTTGAGGGGCATGTCGAGGACGGTGGTGATCCCGCCGGCGGCGGCAGCGGCGCTGCCCGTGGCAAACCCCTCCCAGTGGATCCGGCCCGGCTCGTTGAAGTGGACGTGGCCGTCCACAAGGCCCGGCAGCACGAGCTTGCCGGTGGCGTCAACCCGGCGCTCAGCCTCGACGGCGGAGGAGGGATCGAGGATGGCGGCGACGCGTCCGCCGACGACAGCGACGTCCGCCCTCACCGCCTCGTGCTCGGAAACGAGCGTGCCGCCCGCAATGAGCAGGTCTGCCTTCACGGCGCAATCCTCTCCTGTACGCCTCGCGAGCCGAGCGCGGGCGACGGCATCGTACGCGCGGGGTGTAAGAGGTTGCAAGGCAAACGGTTTTGCGTGCGGAGCGCGTGGGAGGATGGGTCGCAGCCGGGTGAAAGATCGTCCGTTCTTGATACGACGGCTCATCTCGGCGGATGTCGCCGACGCTGGCCGGCGCGGCGTACCGCCTGGCAGCCGGCTGGCAGCCCCATCCTCCGGCAGCCCTTACCGCCTGCAGCCCGAACAGCCTCGTGCTGTACTGGGACTGCCAGTTCGGCTTTCTCGACGTTTCGCGGCGCTGGTGTCCCTACCGTGTATCCTTCCGCCGTTGAGACTTGCAGGCCCTCGCGGGAGATGCGCGGCTCAGATGCATCCCACGCGCGCCAGGGTGGAGGACGTTCGATCGTGCGCTGTCTGATCACCGGCGGGGCTGGCTTTCTCGGGTCGCACCTGACGGACCGCCTCCTTGAGGCTGGCCACGAGGTCATCGTCTTCGACAACCTGATCACCGGCCGCGAGGATAACCTCGCCCACCGGTTCGGCCATCCCGGCTTCCGCTTCGTCAAGCAGGACGTCACCGAGTTCCTCTACCTGCCCGGCCAGCTCGACGCCGTCGTCCACTTCGCCTCGCCGGCCAGCCCCATCGACTACCTCCGCATGCCGATCCCCACCCTCAAGGTCGGCAGCCTCGGCACCCACAAGGCTCTCGGCCTCTGCAAGGCCAAGAACGCCCGCTTCCTGATCGCCTCCACCTCCGAGGTCTACGGCGATCCCCAGGTCCACCCCCAGCCAGAAGGGTACTGGGGCCACGTCAACCCCGTCGGCCCGCGCGGCGTCTACGACGAGGCCAAGCGCTTCGCCGAGGCCATCACCATGGCCTACCACCGCTACCACGGCCTGGACACCCGCATCGTCCGCATTTTCAACACCTACGGCCCACGGATGCGCCCGAACGACGGCCGCGTCGTCTCCAACTTCATCGTGCAGGCCCTCACCGACCAGCCGCTCACCATCTACGGCGCCGGCGAGCAGACCCGCTCCTTCACCTACGTCGACGACCTGATCGACGGCATCTGGCGGCTGCTCATGCACGACGACACCGGCCCCTCCACCGTGGCCGACCTCTCGGCGGTCGATCCGACCATCGAGGACATCCACCTGCCCGTCAACATCGGCAACCCCGTCGAGTTCACCGTGGCCCAGTTGGCCGAACAGGTGCTCGAGTTCACCGGCAGCCGGAGCAAGATCGAGCACCGCCCCCTGCCCGTGGACGATCCGAAGGTCCGCCAGCCAGACATCACCCGTGCGAAGGCGCTGCTCGGCTTCGAGCCGACGGTGCCGCTGGCCGAGGGCTTGCGGCGGACCATCCCCTACTTCCGCGAACAGGTCGAGGCCGGCGCCTCGTCGTAGCCGCGCACGTCCAGCCCCACAATCAGGACGCGCTCACGGCCAGCACACCCACGGCCAGCACACCCACGGCCAGCACACCCACGGCCGGGCCTTTCAACACGAGGCCCGGCCGTTCTCGTTTCCCCAGGACGCCCGTCGAGACCACCCCATCACCCCTGCCGCCACCGCCCCGCTTGTCCAGGCAGCACAACACAACGAGATGATTGTCTGTTGATTCTGACCTCAAAACTGTCTGGACACATGGTCGGACACGCGCTATCATGCCGTCCACGACGGCCAATGGGGGCCGTTCCGAGAGGCCGCCGGAGGTGCAACGTTGACCGGATGGCAGTTTTCCCGGCTATGCAGCGGCATCCTGGGTGCCCTGCTGATCGTGTCGGCCTGTGCGCCGGCGTCCCCGCCCGCCGCGCCCACCCAGGCGCCGGCCAAGCCTGCCGAGGCCGCCAAACCGGCCGAGAGCAAGCCTGCCGAAGCGGCCAAGCCCGCTGAGAGCAAGCCCGCCGCGCCGGCCGCGCAGCCAGCCGCGACCACCGCCCAGAAGCCCGCCGAAGCGGCCAAACCGGCCGAGGCAGCCAAGCCCGGGGCGGTCAAGCTCTCCTTCATCGGCGTCCAGAGCGACGATCAGCAGTTCGCCCTCACCGCCGTCCTCAAGGAGTACCAGAAGCTCCGCCCCGATGTGGACGTCGAGTTCGAGCTGCTCCCCTTCCCGCAGCTCTTCCCGAAGATCCAGGCCAACGCCGCCGCCAAGGCCCCCACCGACATCATCCTGACCGACGGCCCCAACCTCTGGAGCTTCGCCTACAACGGCATCATCAGCCCGATGGATGAGTGGTTCGACAAGGCCACCGTCGAGAAGAGCTGGACGCCCACCTCGCTCGCCACCTCCTCCTACCGGGGCAAGTTCTACGCGCCGCCGCAGATGGAGTCCTGCTCCGTCATGTGGTTCAACAAGGACATGACCGACAAGGCCGGCGTCAAGCCGCCCGAGGCCCTCGCACAGTCCTGGACGATGGATCAGGCCCTCGAAGCCTGGCAGAAGACCAACAACCCGCCCGAGGTCTACGGCGTCCGCTGGGGCCAGGGGAACCTGCCCGGCCAGGACTACGAAGCCGGCATCATGCGGCGCGCCGCCGGCAAGAAGGACAGCAAGGCCTACAAGGGCATCGCCGAGGACGGCCTGACCATCTCCGGCTACTTCGACGATCCAGCCGCCGTCATGGGCATGACCTTCTTCCACGAGCTGTACCAGAAGCACAAGGTCAGCGCCGTCGAAGGCATCCCCGACGCCTGGATGACCCAGCGCGCCGCCTTCTTCGTCTCGCCAGACAACGCTCTCGGCAACTACAAGCGCCTCAACGCCACCTTCCAGTACGGCGTCACCGGCATCCCGTACTTCAAGGACGGCGCGCAGGCCTGCCACACCGACAGCTGGCACTACGGCCTCGGCGCGAACAGCGCCAACAAGAAGGAAGCCGCCGAGTTCATCAAGTTCGTCTCAGGGCCCGTCGGCTCCAGGATCTTCTACGAGCGGTTCGGCCAGTTGCCGGCCCACCTCGACCTGCTGAACACCCTGCCAGACTACCAGCAGAACCCGCGCAAGCTCCTGCTCGATCAGTTCAAGGCGGCCGGCGTGCCGCGCATCCAGACCGTCGGCTTCACCGAGTACAACGGCCTGATGATCGAGCTGGTCGGCAACCTCGTCGCCGGCCAGAACCTGAACGTCCAGCAGCTGATGACAGCGCTCGCCAAACGCTCGGACAGCCTGACTGCCAAGTACAAGGACTGGCAGACCAAGCCGTTGCCGTAGGTTCTGGGTTTCGGGTTCTGGGTGTCGGGGGCGGATCTCCCGTCCCCCGACACCCGAAACCTGACACCCGAAACCCAGACGGAGTCCCCGATGGTTGCAGCATCGGTCACGAGGCCGGCGGCGGGCGCGAGACTGCTCTCCCTCAAGCACCGGCAGTACCTGGTCGCCTTCCTGTTCGTCGCGCCGGCCCTGATCAACTTCGCGATCTTCCGCTACATCCCGATCTTCATGGCCGGCGAGGCGAGCCTCTACGACTACAGCCTGCTCGGGGGCTTCGGCGACTTCGTCGGGCTGAAGAACTACCGCCGCGCCCTCGAAGACGACCTGTTCTGGTCGTCGATGTGGGTCTCCTTCCAGTACGCGCTGATGAAGGTGCCCCTCCAGGTGGTGCTGGCCCTGCTGCTGGCGATGTTCGTCTCGCGCGAGGTGCGCGGCATGAGCGCCATCCGCACCATCATCTTCTTCCCCGTCGTCACCTCGCTGGTGGTCGCCGCCATGCTCTGGTCGATGATGTACAACAAGGATCTCGGCCTGTTCCAGAGCATGATGGGCGCGTTCGGGGTCCGCCACAACGGCTTCCTGAGCAACCCCGATCTGGCCCTGCCCTCCATCGTCCTGATGATGGTCTGGAAGGAGGTCGGGTTCAGCATGATCATCTTCGTGGCGGGCCTCAAGGGCATCCCGGAGATGTTCTACGACGCCGCCGCCATCGACGGCGCCAGCCCCTTCCAGCGGTTCCTGCACATCACCCTGCCGCTGCTGAAGCCGGTCACCCTGTTCGTGGTGGTCACCCAGACCATCTCCGCGATGCAGGTCTTCGTGCCGATCTTCGTGATGACCCAGGGCGGGCCGTTCTTCGCCACCAACGCCATCGTCTACTACATCTACCAGAACGGGTTCGCCTACAACGACATGGGGTACGCCAGCGCCCTGTCGTTCTTCGTGCTGGCGCTGCTGGTCGCCGTGAGCTACATCCAGTTCAAGGCGTTGAAGGGGCAGGCGGAGTACTGATGGCCACCGTCACCACCAACCCGACGACTGGCAGCACGAGCGTCAGGCCGCCGGACGCCGCTCACGGCTCGCGGGTGCGGCTCACGGCCCTCGCCGAGCCGGTCTTCCGCTACCTCGCCTACGCGGTCATCGTCGTGGTGTTCCTGCTGCCGTTCGTCTGGATGTTCTTCGGCTCGGTGCGCCGCGAGATCGAGATTCACGGCTACATGTTCCCGTTCAGCTGGCACACCATCGTGCCGGTCGAGTGGACGATCCAGAGCTATCTCGACATCTTCGGCATCTCCGAGGAGGGCGCCAAGGGCGGCCTGCGCTTCCACCGGGGGCTGATGAACTCGGGGATCATCGCCGTGGCCGTGGTCTCCTCCTCGATGCTCTTCAACACGATGGCCGCCTACTTCTTCGCGCGGCTGCCGTTCCCCGGCAAGAAGTGGCTGACAGCGTACGTGCTCGCCACCTTCCTGCTGCCCTTCGAGGTGACGGTGGTGCCGCTGTACCTCGTCATCAGCGAGATGGGCCTGCGGAACTCGTACTGGGCGATGATCGTGCCGTTCTACGCCAGCCCGTTCATCGTCTTCATGCTGACGCAGTTCCTGGGCGGCATCCCGAAGGATCTGGACGAGGCGGCCCTGGTGGACGGCGCGTCCTACTGGGCGATCCTCTGGAAGATCATCTTCCCGAACGCCCTGCCGGCCATCGCGACGGCCGCGCTGATCGAGTTCCAGTTCATCTGGAACCTGTTCTACTGGCCGCTGATCGCCACCAGCTCGCTGGACTTGCAGGTGATCCAGGTGATGATCGCCAGCCAGACGTCGGATCGCACGGTGTACTGGGGCCGGACGTTCGCCGGGCTGGTGGTGGCCGTCTTCCCGGTGCTGATCCTCTTCCTCTTCGGACAGCGCTACTACTTCCGGGGCGCGGTCCTCTCCGGTATGAAGTGAGGCGAGTCCCTCACCCGGCGCCGCGGGCCCCTCACCCCCCGCCCCCTCTCCCGCACACGGGAGAGGGGGGCGGGGGTGAGGGGCTGTCTCTGTTCCCAAGCTTGTAGACAGGTGGTAACCGCACATGGCTGACCGCGATCCCGTCCGCGTCGTCATCGACTGCGACACCGGCGTCGACGATACGATGGCGATCTTCTACGGGCTGCTCGCGCCGGAGATCGATGTCGTCGGGCTGACCTGCGTCTGGGGCAACATCAGCGTTGACCTCACAACCAGGAACACCCTGCGCCTGCTCGAGATGATGGATCGCCCAGGCATCCCCGTGGCCAAGGGGGCAGCCAAGCCGCTGGTCTACCCGAAGTGGCCGCCACCAGCGAACCCGATCCACGGCTTCGACGGCCAGGGCAACACCAACCTGCCCGATCCGACCTTGCAGCCGGTCTCCGAGTCGGCGGCGCAGCTGATCGTGCGGCTGGCCCACGAGCACCCTCACGAGCTGATCCTGGTGCCGACCGGCCCGCTCACCAACGTCGCGACGGCCGTCCTGGCCGATCCCGAGATCGCGAAGCTCTACAAGGGCGTCGTGCTGATGGGCGGCGCGTTCACCGTCCACGGCAACGCCGACCGCTTCGGCGAGGCCAACATCTGGCACGATCCGGAGGCCGCCCAGGTCGTGTTCGACGCCGGCTGGCCGGTCACGGCCGTCGGGCTGGACGTGACCGACAAGACGATGATCCCCGGCTCGCTGCTGGACGAGCTGCGCGACAGCGGCACGGTGGCCGGCAAGCATCTGCACGCCATCACCCAGAACTACCTCGACATCTACGGTTCGCGGCGCGGTCGGCGGGAGTGCGCCATGCACGACGCGCTGACGCTCGGGATCGCCGCCGACCCGTCGCTGGTGCTGGATGCCCGCACGGTGCGCGTCGACGTCGAGCTGACGGGAACGCACACGCGCGGCATGACCGTCGGCGACTTCCGCCCGTGGATCGAGCACGAGCACGCCAACGCCAGCGTCGTGCTGGAAGTGGATCGGCAGCGGTTCATCCAGCGCTGGTCCGACCTGATGCGCGGCCGGTAAGGCAGGAACCCCGTAGGATGAGGGCGGACGCCGGCGGGATCTCTGGGCGATGAGCGCCGACGGCGGCGGCGGCATCGTCGTGCGGGCGGCCGGGCTGGCCCGGCGCTACGGCACGGTTGACGCCGTCCGCGACCTCCATCTGACGGTCCGGCGCGGTGAGCTGTACGGCTTCCTCGGGCCGAACGGGGCCGGCAAGACCACCACCCTCCTGATGCTGCTCGGCATCGAGCGGCCGACAGCGGGGACTGTCGAGCTGTTCGGCGTGCCCGGCCCGCCCGATCCGTTCACCGTCAAGCCACGCATCGGCGTCGTCGGGGAGGCCCAGTACCTGCCAGACGACCTCAGCGCCTGGGAGTATCTCCAGTTCTTCGGGCGGCTGTACGGCGTCGAGGATGCCGAGCGCCGCGCCTCGGAGCTGCTGGAGCGGCTGGAGCTGTCCGAGTTCCGCCGGCTGCGCGCTCGCGACTACTCGCGCGGGATGCAGCAGAAGCTCGGTCTGGCCCGGGCGCTCCTGCACCGGCCGGAGCTGCTGATCCTGGACGAGCCGGTCTCCGGGCTGGACCCGCACGGCATCCGCCAGGTCCGCGAGATCCTGGCCGACGAGCAGCGGCGGCGCGGCGTCACCATCCTGCTGTCGTCGCACATCCTGAGCGAGGTCGAGCGGACGGCCGACCGGGTCGGCATCCTCTACGGCGGGCGCCTCGTGGCTGAGGACACCGTTGCGCAGCTGAGCGCGCACCTGGAGCCGGACCCGGTCCTCACCCTGCACGTCGAGGGCGTCACCGACGACACCGTCAGCATGCTGCGCTCACAGCCGTTCGTCCGAGAGGCCGCCCTGACGCCGAACGGCGCGGCCAGCAGCGGCCATCTGCGGGTGCGCGTCGCGGCCGAGGGGGACCATCGGCGGGCCGTCTCGGAGCTGGTGAGCGCGCACGGCGGCCTGATCACCGAGATGCGCCAGGAGCGGCTGACGCTGGAAGAGCTGTTCGTGCGGCTGACGCAACGCACCGGAGCCGTCACCGCTCCGGTCGAAGGGGAGGCCCTCACCCCCCGGCCTGGGAAGGCCCTCACCCCCCGGCCCCCTCTCCCTGTGCGCGGGAGAGGGGGAGGAATGACAGTCTTGTGTGTCTCCCCCTCTCCCGCGCTCAGGGAGAGGGGGCCGGGGGGTGAGGGCCTTCCCAGGCCGGGGGGTGAGGGCCTCCCCTTCGACCGGAGCGGTGACGGCTCCGGTGCGTTGCGTCAGCCGCACG
>JADZEM010000164.1 GCA_020850535.1 Chloroflexota bacterium | reverse complement strand
GTTCAAACGCGATCCGGGCGCGCCACCCTTCGGCTACGGGCTTGGCATCGGCAATCTCGACGGCCAGATCGGGCATGACGGCTCGATCCTCGGCTTCCACAGCCTGGCCGTCTTCAAGCCCGAGACCGGGGAGTCGACCGTCATCCTGGCGAACCTCGACCCGACCGGCGACGGCAAGGACGCCACCGAGGCGATTGCCGAGGCCATCGACGTCACCCGTCAACGCCGGTAGCGCCGGCCTGGCCCCCACCCACGCGACCGGCACCGCGAACCGGTTTCAGGCGACGTTCAGGCCCTCAGGCCGACCGTCACGCAGCCCTTCGGGCGGGCCGCCGCACACTGTGAGGAGACGCCGGACCACGCGACTCGGGATGCAAGCACCGGTGTCTGCGTCCGCATCACGGCCGGTCGCCGTGGGGTCGTGCGACCCCACATCCATGCCGGCACTTTTTCGGTGCGAGATGACATCTCCGGAGGAGAACCATGCGTTTCGCAAGACTCGCTCGCACGTTCGCGGCATCTGCACTGCTCGTCGCTCCGCTGGTGCTCACGCCCGCGGGCGCCCACGCCGCGCCCGAACCGGGCGACAAGGAGGGGACGCACGAGCGGCACGGCTGCCCCGCCGGTGCCGTCTGTGTCTACCCGAATGCCAGTTGGAACGGCGACCGGCCGTCGCTGGTCTTTTGGAGCTACGGCGCCCACAACCTGAGCAATCAGATCGGCGAGAAGCGGGTCTTCAACAACCAGGTGGACGGGGCAGTCGCACGGACCTGCACCGGCTTCGACGGTAAGGGCTGCCAGGGCTTCTTGCACACCCCGAGGTTCATCGACGTTGACCTGACGCCGATCAACTCGATCGTCCTGGACCGCGCCCAATAGTCGCGGCCGCCGAGCGTGACGCCCGGGCCTGGCCGACAGGCTCACCCGGGCGCCACCAGTTTGCTTCGGGCTGGAACGAAGCGGTCCCGTCTCAGCGTTGGCGTGGCGGGGACCCGACTTCATCCTCCAGGGCTCCTGACCGGTCACACTCGCTTCGCGCCCATCGGCAGACGCCCCGGCAACCGCCTGACACCAGGGAATGCCATCGTTCCACCCCGGCATCCACGTTTGGGCGATGCCCTGCTCGCCGGGCGACCGGCATCCTGGAAGCAGGACGACAAAGCAGGAAGACCTCGAGCGGCGGGCCGCCATCAAGGCGACCTATGACCCCCGCAACCTGTTTCGCGTCAGCCACAACATCCCGCCGGTGTCGTGACCTACCCGCCGGCAGTCTGACCCAGGTCCGGAGGCACCCGAGCATGCCGGCAACTCCGGCGTGCTGGCTGGGTGCGCAAAAGACACCGCGAAGGCACCACCAGTGGAGGACCAACATGCCCGCACGAGAGCCGGAGCAGGTCGATTACTTGCTGGCTGAAGCGTTCAACGCGCAGGACCTGGACGCTTGCGTGGCGCTCTACGACCCTGAAGCAAGCGTGGTTCGGCTCGACGTCTTCGGGGGTACCGTCGCCCGGGGCGACCAGGGCATCCGCGAGGTGATGGCGGACTACGTCGGCCTCGCACCGCACATGGACGTGGCGATCCACCACGTCACGCGGGCCGGCGACTACGCGCTGGTGCGATCCCAGTGGCGGATCACTGGCACCGGGCGTGACGGGGAGCCGATCGAGCTGCACCACCACGCGATGGAGGTGATGCGCCGGCAGCCGAACGGCGAGTGGCGCTTCTACATCGACCACCCCTACGGAGCCGATACGTCGTGGGCGATCCCCGCCGAGCGCATCCCGTCGAGCGCCGCGCCAGCGCGCTGAGTCGGCCGTTTGGATGAACCCGAGACCACCGCCCGCGTGCTGGCCCGGGACCGTCGCCCGTCTCCGACATTGCGCGATCAGCCACCTGCGTACGGAGGAGCATGTCCATGCATCCACAGATCGACACCGTCCTCGCCGTCCACTGGCAGCGAGACATCGTGACGCGTGAAGGGGCATTCGGCGCGATCTACGGCGAGATGGTGCAGCGCACCGGAGTTGTTGGGAGGACGGCAGGCGTCCTCGCCAGCGCTCGCGAGCGCGGTATCCCGATCTTCTACACCCGCGTCTGCTTCAGAGACGACTATTCGGACCTTGTCGCAAACAGTCCGCTGTTCGAGCTGGTCGGCCAGAGCAACGCCCTGGTGGACGGCTCGCCCGGCGCGGAGATCGTCCCCGAGCTCGCGCCACGGGCGGGGGACGTGGTCGTCAGCCACACGCGCGTGGCGGGCACCGCCGGCACCGATCTGATCCGACAGCTTCGCGCGCGCGACGTCATGCGCGTCGCGATCCTGGGTGTCTCGACGAACCTCTCGGTGGAGAGTACTGCGCGCAACCTCGCCGACGCCGGGTTCGACGTCTACGTGGTGGCGGACTGCTGCACGTCGTCAACCCAGGAAGCACACGACGCGTCAATTGAGACGCTCGGCCTGCTCACGCGCAAGATCGTCGGCGCCGACGATCTGATGACCGCATTCTCGGGTGTGGGCGCCGCGTGATCGGGGTGGGCACCGCCATCAACGTCGTCGCGGTGCTGGCGGGCGGCAGCATCGGGCTGCTGGTCGGCGCGAGGCTCCCGGAGGGCATCCGCACGACGGCGATGCAGGCCATCGGCATCGTGACCCTCCTGGTCGGTGTCTCCAACTTCCTGGTGTACGCCAACCCGCTGGTGCCGCTGGTCAGCGTGATCCTCGGCCTGGTGGTCGGGGAGATCTGTCGGATCGCGGACCGTCTCGAATCTCTCGGGGCGGCCCTGGAGCAGCGGGTTTCGAGCGGGGACAGCACGGTGAGCCGGGCCTTCGTGACGACGAGCCTGCTGTTCTGCGTTGGGTCGCTGACGGTCATGGGGTCGCTCGAAGATGGCCTGCGCGGCGAGTACAAGCTGCTGGCGCTCAAGAGCGTGCTGGACTTCATCGCGGCGCTGACGTTCGCATCGGTGCTGGGCTGGGGCGTGCTGCTCTCGGCGGGGACGGTGCTGGTGGTGCAGGGGACGCTCACCCTCGGCGCGCGGCTGGTCGCGCCGGTCGTCTCGGACCCGATGATCGCCGCCGCGACCGCGACGGGCGGCGTGCTGCTGTTCGGGCTTGGACTGGTGCTCCTCGAACTGAAGGAAGTCCGCGTGGCGAACATGCTGCCGGCGCTGCTGTTCGCGCCGGTGGTCGTGGCTGCCGCAGCCCGGTGGCCGTTCTAGGGAGCGCTCAATCGGCGCCTGATTCTCCCATTCTCAGTCCGTTTTCAGGCGGCGTGCCCGTCTGCTCAGTTTCTTGAGCGTCCAGAGCGGGCACGATCAGAGAACAGAACGTTGCTTCTTCACGAGTCCTTCGTAGGAAAGAAAGGCAGGTAGGCCATGAGTGCGGACGTTACGGGCAGGGTCAGCGACCTCATTTTCGGACGGTGGCGCAGTCAGATCCTCTTCACTGGTGCCCAACTGGCGGTGTTCGACCAGCTCTCGGCGACGGAGACGCGGTCATCGGAGATGACGGCCGCCATGATCGACGCCGACCCGCCCCTCACCTACCGCCTGCTGCGGGCACTCGGCTCTTTGGGGCTGCTGACTGAGGATGAGGATCACGGGTTCCGCCTCACCGACGCGGGAGCCTTGCTCCGCGCGGACCATCCCCGGTCGCTCCGCTCGATGGCACTGCTGGAGGAGGGTCCCGAGCACTACGCCCTGTGGAAGCACCTCCCGTCACTGATCCGGGACGGCAAACAGAACGGCTTTGTCCGCGAGTTCGGCATGATGGGCTTCGAGTACGCCAAGGCGAACCCCGGCTACGGTGACGTGTTCAACCAGGCCATGACCAGCTACTCGGCCGTCGAGTCGCAGCTCGTCGTGGAGGCGCTCGCGGAGAGCGACCTCTCCGACGTGCGGACGTGGTGCGATGTCGCGGGCGGGTACGGCCACCTGCTGTGCAGCCTGCTCGTGGCCTATCCCGAGCTCACCGGCATCCTGCTGGACCTCCCCGACGTGACGGACGACCGGGAACACCAGATCGCCCCACAGATGGGACTGAGCGACCGCTGTCACGCTGTCGGGGGGGATATGTTCACCGAGGCGCCTGCCGCAGACGCCTACTCGCTAAAGCACATCCTGCACGACTGGAACGACCAGGAGTGCGTCGCGATCTTGAAGAACATCCGCGCCGCCGCGACCGGGCCAGGGCGCGTCTTCGTCATCGAGTACATCGTTCCGGGGCCGCGGGAGCCGCATTTCGCGAAGCTCTTCGACATCCACATGCTCTGCTGGGGGACGGGTCGCGAGCGGACGGAGTCCGAGTACGCGCAGCTGCTGGAAGCGGCTGGCTTTCGCCACATCCGCTCCTGGTATCCCGCAAATCACCTCATGGGGGTTATCGAGGGGGTCGCCGCCTAGGGCCTGTGCGATAACGCGTCAGGCGTTGTCCAGATGGCCACGGACTGGTCGCGTAGCCGGCAGCCGGGAGAGCTGCCGGGCAGACAGCCTGTTTTCAGGTCACCTTCAGGGACGTCTGGGTGTCGTTCGGCCCGTGTCCGGGGCGGGCGCACCAGACTGAAGGCAGAGCCCGATCGGGCCGGCTCGGTTGCCTGGTGCGACCGGCCCGGACCCGCTGGCTCGAAAGGAGTGCGTGATGCGTCGAACGTTTCGCTCGCTGGTGCTGGCCATCGGACTGATGGCGATCGCCGTGGCTCCGATTGCCATCGGCAGCCCCGATGTTCAGGGCACCCGTGTGACTGCCCTGCCCTCGGCGACCGGCGACATCTCGGTCAACTACGTCACCGACAGCGGCTGAGGTCGCTCCCAGCGGCTGAGGTCGCTCCCAGCGGCGTCCGGGGCCGATCCTGACCCGGGATTGCCCCGGTCGTTGACCGCGATGACGGCCACTTCCATCGATGGGGGGGCTGAACCGCCAGGGCAAGTGGCGCGCGTGACGGCATCAGCCGTCGCGGCACACCTTGAGCGTCCGCTGCTCGCCGGCCGCCAGCGTCAGCGGCAACCCCTGAATCAGCACTGCCCCATCGACCGTGGTGGCTGCACGGCCACTGTCCTCCACTCGATACCCCGACCCGGCCTCGGCGGTGTACCACTCCAGCCACTTGTTCAGCCGGGCATAGTCGTACGGCATGTTCAGGTAGTCGCGGTGGCGGGGCCGATCCAGCACCAGCGAGCCGCTCCAGGCGACATCGCTGGCCGCCCACAGCACGAGGCAGCCGCCCTCCTTCACGCCGCCCAGCCAGAGGTTGGGGGACCAGGGCGCCAAGCGCGCGCCGCCGGTGAGCCGGTAGGCGTTGTTCAGGGTACTGCGGATGAAGTTGCCGTCCAGGTCACGCTCGACGACCGCGCCCTCGGCGTTCTGGAACCCGTACAGCACGCCAAGCTGATCGTCTACCCACATGGCGGCCTGCGGATCGTCGATCTCGTGGAGCATGTAGAGGGCGCTCTCGATGGCGTCGGCGTACCCATCCATCTCGCCGGACTGCCAGGCGTAGGCCCGGTACTTGGTGACGCCGGCCAGCGACTTCGCCGCCACCTCACGATAGCGGGCGCTGGCCTCGGGGTCGCCATCGGGGGCGACCCGCTCGACCAGCGACTGGATCAGGAACGCCTGGGACACGTATCCCCAGTTGTCCGAGAAGCCCTCCTGATCGACCCGCCCTGACGGGATCTCGATGACCCGCATCCACAACCCGTCCGGGCTGCGCGCACGGTCGGCCAGCCGGTCGAGCATGCGACGGATCGCCAGCCGGTCGGTCGAGGCCCGCGGGTCGCCTGAGAGCGTCGCGGCGAGGTGCCATTCGAGCAGCCCCGGCAGGATCTCGTTGCCGTGATCCGACAGGCGGAAGCGTCGGCGGTCGAGCGGCTCCTTCTCGACAAAGTCCCAGCGGTTCGGCGGGAGGAACGTCGTGACCGGGAAGACCTCTTCGGTGTAGGTCCGGCTGATCCGCCCGGCCGCCTCCAGGTACTTCGGATCGCGGGTGGCCCAGTAGACGCGGGCCAGGATCTGGAGCACGTCGCCGTTGACTTCTGTCGAATCGGCCGGCACCAGCCCATGCGCCCGTGTCCTGACGGACGACGCTGCCAGCAGACGATCCGCGATCTCGACCAGCCGCCCCAGCCACGGGTCCGGCCCGAGCCGATCCACCATCGGCAGCAGGCCGTCCTTCGCGTACTCGGCCACGCCGAAGATGCGGTCCTGCTCGCTGAGGCCGAGCGGCTGGCCGCCGGGCACCCGCACGTCGTCGGGGACATCAGGCCCAAGCTGCCGCTCGCGGGCCAGCAGGTTCAGAAAGAGCGGGTCGCTCTCCGGCTCCAGCAGATGCGCGGCAATCGCCAGATGCGGGTACAGGTCTGAGCCAGTGTCGCCGTAGGCCCAGAGGTGGCCCTCCGGCAGCACGTCGGTCGGCAGCAGGCCGGTACCAGGGTCGAACCGGGGGATCCAGCGGTCCAACACCAGTTTGGAGCGGCGGAAGCCCTCCGTCGCCAGGATGGCGTTCAGGCGAGCCACGCCCACGGCGTCGTTGGCCCAGGTGCGGCTGGCGCGCTCCCGCAGGAGGGCTGCGCGCGTGCGGGGGAGCGTGACGCCGTCCAGGCGGACGGTCTGAGGGAGCACCCAGCCCAGCGACTCTGTGCTCTCGCCGCGCTGACGCAGCTCAGGCACGCCCTGGTCGTCCGTGGCGGCCCTGGCGCGCCCATCCGTGGGGACCGTCATCAACGCGCCGACAGCCAGCAGCAGACAACCGAGAGAGAGGATCAAACGCACGCGGCGCGGCTCCAGAACGAGGGGTGGCAGCGAGAGCCGGCGAGCGTGGCCGTCGGCGGGCGCTCCGCGATTCTACAGCCGGAGCGCCCGCCAGCGTGCTGGTTTCCGCTGCCTACGTCGCTGGCTGCGGCTCCGCGATCGGGCCCCACTCCTCCATCGCCTGGCGGAGCGGCGTGAAGATGTCGTGCATGCCGGCCGCGCCCTTCATGATCTCCTCGATCCGCGCGACCTCGTCATCCGAGAGCGTCAGCTCGGTGCCGGCGAGGTTGCTGGCCAGCTCGGCGGAGTTCCGCGAGCCGACGAGCGCCGTGCTGAGGACCGGGTTCCGCAGCACCCAGGCCAGCGCGATCTGCGTCAGCGGCACGCCGCGCGGATCGGCGATCTCGGCCTTGATCCGGTTGACCACGTCCACGTTGATCCCCAGGTTCTTGCCCTTGAGGATCGGCTGCCCGAAGTAGACGCCGCCGCCGCGCCAGTCCAGCGCGTCGAAGGTCATGTCAGCAGAGAAGGTGCCCGTCAGCAGGCCGTGCGCCAGCGAGCCGTACCCCATCACGCCGATGTCGTTCTCGGCGCAGAAGGGGAAAATCTCCTTCTCCATGCGGCGGTCGAACAGGTGGTAGCCAACCTGGATCACGTCGATGGGACGTGCCTTCATGCACTCCTTCATCTGATCCACGGTGAAGTTGGAGACGCCGACAAAGCGGACCTTGCCCGACTTGACGACCTCGTCCATCGCCGCGAACGCCTCGTCGTACGGGACAGTCTGATCGGGCCAGTGGATCAGGTAGACGTCGAGGTAGTCCACCTCCAGCCGCTTGAGGCTGATGTCGACCTCGGCCAGGATGTTGGCGCGGCTCGAATCGCGGCTGGCCGTCGCCTGATCCGGGCGGCGGTTGATGCCGCACTTGGTGACCAGGATCACCTTGTCGCGGCGGCCCTTCAGGGCACGCGCCACCGCCGTCTCAGAGTGGCCAGCGCCGTAGGCGGGCGCGGTGTCCACGCAGTTGACGCCGGCGTCAATGGCCGCCTGAATCGCCTTGACGGCCTCGTCGATCTCGATTGCGCCGTAGCGGTCGCCGGACATCGGCCAGGTGCCGAAGCCCATCGCCGAGACTTGCAGATTGGTTCGCCCAAATCGCCGATACTGCATCGTCCGCCTCCATTGGCAGGTCCGCGCGGCCGCCCTGGAGAGTCCGAGCGTTGTGGCGGCCGTCGGAAGCATCGTCCGACCGAGTAGCTTACCGCGCCAGCCGCCGGAGAACCAGCACGACGTTCGAGTCACCAGCGCAAGGTGCTAGACTCTCAGATCGCCACCAACGATGGAGGCACGCAATGGTGCGACTTCGGGGCGGGCAGGCGGTGGCGCGAGCCATGCGCGCCGAGGGCATCGACCACGTCTTCGGGATCGTCGGAACGCACAACTCGCTTCTGTTTGATGGGTTGACGGACCTGGACGACGTCCGCGTCGTCACGACTCGCCACGAGGGCGGGGCCGGCTTCATGGCCGACGGCTTCGCGCGGGCCACAGGCCGGCCGGCCGCCTGCATTGTCGTGCCGGGGCCGGGGCTGACGAACCTGATGACGGCGCTCGGGCAGAGCTACCTGGATTCGGTGCCGGTGCTGGCGCTGGCGGGCCAGAATCCCCTGCCGACGCTCGATCTCCGGCGGGAGGAGTTCCACGAGCTGCATGCCTCGCTGGAGGTGGTCGGCTCGGTGACGTCCAGCGCGCGGCGGCTGACCAGCCCAGCCGACGCCCCGCGCCTGATCCGCGAAGCAGTCCAGCAGATGGCGACGAGCCACCCGCGCCCGACATTCGTCGAGGTGCCGCTGGACGTGGCCGCCGCCGAGGCCGACGTCGAGCCGCTGCCGCCGGTCGAAGGGTTCCAGCGAGCCACCGGCGATCCTGACGCCATCCGGCGGGCGGCCGACGTGCTCGGGAAGGCGCGCAAGCCGGTTGTGCTGGCCGGCGGCGGCGCGGTTGCCGCCGAGGCCACCGACGCGCTGCTGCGGGTCGTCGGTCAGCTGCGTGCGCCCGTCATCATGACCGGCCACGGGCGCGGCGCGGTCCCCGACGATCATCCGCACGCGCTGGGCGACGGCTGGGGGCGGATGTCCTACTTTGACGGTCTGCTGGCCGAAGCCGACGCCACGCTGATCGTCGGGGCCAGCATGGACTACGTGACGGTGGCGGATCGCGGCGCGAAGCTGCCCGACCCGGTCGTCCACATCGACGTAGACCCGACCGCCATCGGGCGGCACCGTCCGGCGGCCGTTGGGATCGTCGGGGATGCACGGCTGGTGCTGGAGCGGCTGGGCGACGCCCTCGGCGCGGCCCCAGGCGTCGCGGACGGCCACGGCGTCTGGTGCGACGTACCGGCGATCCTCACGATGAAGCGTGCCCAGATCGCCGAGCAGGCCGGTCCGGTGCTGGAGATGCTGGAGGCCATCCGCGCCGTCCTCCCTCGCGACGGCATCGTCGCCGACGATCTCTGCCTGCCGGGCTACTGGGCAAGCTCGGCGCTGGAGATCTACGAGCCGCGCACCTGGCTGCATCCGGGCATGTTCGGGACGCTCGGCTATGCGCTGCCAGCCGCCATCGGCGCGAGTATCGGGCGGCCAGACCGCAAGGCCGTGGCCCTGGCCGGCGACGGCGGCTTCCTCTACACCTCGCAGGAGCTGGCGACGGCCGTCCAGGAGGGGGTGGACGTGGTCGCCATCGTCTTCAACGACAACGCCTACGGTGCGCTGAAGCTGTTCCAGGATCGGAACCACGGCGGGCGGCGCATCGGCGTCGAGTTGCGGAACCCGGACTTCGCCAAACTGGCCGAGGCGTACGGGGCGCACGGCATCAAGCTGACGACCCACGCCGATCTCGCCGCCGGCCTCACCGATGCGCTCGGCCGGCATGGGCCGGTCGTCGTCGAGTGCCCGCTCGACTTCGACCTGTCGAAGGCCGTGCCGCCGTGGATGGCGTGAGCGGGGTGTTGGGTTCTGGGTTTCGGGTTTCGGGTTTCAGGGGTGGGTCGTGGGTCGCAGGGCGTCGGTCGATGGGCATGGGTCGGCTGATGACGCTCGCGCAACGGAGCGAGCGTGCACCTCACCCCATGTCATCCTGAACGGAGCGAGCGTGCGAGCGCAGTGAAGGACCTCACCCGCTGACGCGAAGGCTGAAGGTCAGCGGGTGACGGGCGCGTTGACGGCCCGCGGGTGCATTGCGACGTGACGGGCACCGGGCGACGCGAGCGTTGACGGTCAGCGGGTGAGATCCTTCGCTACGCTCAGGATGACAATTGGGACTCGCATGCTTTCACCATCATTCCCACGCCTCACGCCTCACGCCTCACGCCTCACGCCTCACGCCTCACGCCTCACGCCTCACGCCTCACGCCTCACGCCTCACGCCCCACGGTCAGAACGCGCTCGGGCCGCCGCCGACGAAGGTGTGCCAGTCGCCGCAGCGGTCGCGGACGGCGAACGCGGCGGTGGCGGCCTGTCCGGCCTGCACCCGCGTCAGCACCAAGGTCGTAGACGTGGCGCTCGCGAGCGCGACGGTTGCCCCAACCGTGACCGGCGAGCTTCCAACACGCACGCTGCCGTTCTGGATGCTGGTGAACTGGATCTGCTGAAAGCCGTTGCTCGGAACGGCAGCGGTCGAGTGGGCCAGGATCGTCGCCTCAAGCTGGCCACCGCCGAGCGGCCGCGTCGAGATCGTGACGCTCGGGCGGGTGGTGCAGTCGGCGGGCGGCAGCGGGGTCGCCGTGCGGGTCGGGGTAGCGGTCGCCGTCAGCGTGCGGGTAGCAGTGGGCGTTGGGGTCGCCGCGCCGACCGTGATGAACGCCGAGTAGCTGTCCCAGAAGTGGTTGACGCCCCAGTCAGCGCTGAAGACGCCGATCTGGACCGTGTACGTGCCGGCTGGCATGTTGGCAGGCACGCTCCAGGTGACCGGATAACTCCGAGTCTGCCCGGCCGCGAACGACTGGTTCTCCCAGTACCACTGGCGCAGGTTCTGCTCAGTCGCATTGTGGACTTCGACGTCCACCACGTAGACGCCAGCCGCCGCGATGGTCACGTTTGCGCCGATGGAGACGCCGCCGCCGGGCGTCACGCTGCTCGGCGAGACAGCAGCGCTGGTGACGTAGGGGGCCGTGGGCGTGCCACCGGGCGTAGCCGTACGCGTCGGCGTGGCGCCAGATACAGCCGTGGGGGTCGGGGACGCGGTCCGCGTGGGCGTCGCCGTCGGGGTTCGCGTGGCTGTCGCTGTGGGCACGCCCGGCGGCGTGGCGGTCGGCGTCGGGGCTGGCGCACCGACGAGCGCCGCGAGCCGGTCTTTGTACCCCTGCCCATACCCGACCGACGGCGCGCCGGTCAGGTGGTCGGTGATCAGCCCGTAGTACGGCGACGAGCCGCACGGCTCGGTCCACCAGACCCAGGCGAGGTAGTGCTGGCCCTTCGCTTCGAACCAGTCGATGACGGTGTCGAGCCTGTCGTGCGCGCAGGTGCTCTGCCCGATCTCCCCGGCGATGATCGGATACTGGGCGGCGATCGGTGCGAGCTGCTGGTCCCAGCAGGTGACGGTCGAGCACTGGCTGCCGCCGGGATAGATGTGGACGGAGGCCGCGATGTTCGGCGGGTTCAGCGAGTCCACTGGCTTATAGGTCATCCAGCGCGAGAGCACGCCGGTGTAGGCCACGCCGGCCACCATCACGAGGTTGGTGGCCCCGGTGGCCCGGACGGCGTCGAGCAATTCCTGCATGCCGGCCGCGCTGTACCCGACGCCCGGGCAGGCGCCCGAGCCGTTCGTGCCGTCGCGCAGGCAGGTCCAGGCAGCCACGGTGTCAGTGTTGTTGTCGGGGTACGGCTCGTTGAACAGGTCGAAGATAACGGCGGTGTTGGTCTTGAACGTTGAAGCCACCGAGGTCCAGAACGCGACGGAGTGGTCGCGGTTCGCCATCGGGGTCTGGCCGGTCGCCCGCTGGGCGCCGGGGGCGGCCCAGTGCAGATCGAGGATCGCGGCGATGCCAGCCGCGGTCAGGCGGCTGACGTAGTCGGTGACCGCCGTTCGGTAACTCGCGCCGACGTACTGGCGGTCGATCCCGCCGGTGTTGACGTCGAGCCAGCAATCCTCGTTCAGTGGGATGCGAACGACGTTGATCTTCCAGGAGAGCATCGCCTGGATCGCGGCGTCGCTGGTCGGCCCCTCGAAGATGCCCCAGCCCTGGATACAGGCGTACTCGCCCGAGGTCCGGTTGACGCCGCGCAGGCGAACGACCTGACCGCTGCCGTTCAGGATCTGGTTGCCGGCGACGTGGAGGCCGCTGACACTCGCGGCCGGCGCGGCCAGGGCGGGTAGTGGGGCCGCCGGGGACACGCTGGCCGCCAGCACAGCCAGCACAGCCAGCACCAGGAGCAGGCTCAGGCCACGCAGCATCTGTCGAGGCCGCGGCCAGATCGAGCGCACCACCAGCGAGCAGCCTCCCCCGAGGTCTGGAGCCAGGTTGACTCCAGAGCCATCCTACAGCGGGAACGCTGGCGGTGTCTGTTCGGAGACTGACAGGGAAGGCCGTCCCCTTTTCGCGGAGGGCGCGTCCGATGCTCTGACGGCTAGAGGAAGTACCGTTGGGTCAGCGGCAGGGTCTCGGCGGGCGGCAGATCGACCCGCGTGCCGTCGATGTCCACTTCGAGGGAGGACGGATCGACGCGCACCGCCGGCGAGGCGCTGTTGTAGCGGAAGCTCGCCTTCGTCAACGGGCGGGCGTTCCGCACCCCTGAGAGCTTGCGCCGTAGCTGCACTCGTTTCGCCAGCCCGTTGTCAATGGACGCCTGCGACACGAACGCCACGCCCAGCGAGGCCGGGGCTGCCCCGAACGAGCCGAACATCGGGCGATAGATCTGCGGCTGGGCGACGCGGGTGCTGTCGTTGCCGGAGCCGACCGGCCCCCAGGCCACGAAGCCGCTCTTGACGACGAACTGCGGCTTGACCCCGAAGAACTCCGGCCGCCAGAGGACGATGTCCGCCAGCTTGCCCGGCTCCAGCGACCCGACGTCGTGGGCGATGCCCTGGGCGATGGCCGGGTTGATGGTGATCTTGGCGAGGTAGCGCAGCACCCGCTCGTTGTCGTTACGGGTCGGCTGACCGTCCGGCCCCCGGCTCCCATAGACCTCTTTCATGCGGTGGGCCATCTGCCAGGTCCGCGTGACCACCTCCCCGATGCGCCCCATGCCCTGCGCGTCCGAGGAGACCATCGCAATGGCGCCCATATCGTGCAGGACGCTCTCCGCCGCGATGGTGCCGCCGCGCGCCCGCCAGTTCAGCGAGATCGCGTCCTCGTCCAGGAAGCCGTGCATGCGGTGCACGACGGCCTTCATGTCCGGGTACTCGGCCAGGGTGTTGACGGTGTAGGGGATGGTCGGGGTGGTCGAGGAGCCAAGGATATTCTGGTGGCTGCACAGCTCCAGCACGTTCGGGTGGCCGCCCCCCAGCCCCTCGATGTGGTAGGCGTGGATGGTCCGTCCGTTGATGGCGGCGATGGTCTCCTCGACCTCGCCGGCCTCCTGGTGCGAGTCAGTGTGCAGGCAGACCGGCACGTCATACCGCTCGGCCACGGTGAGCGCCGTATCCACGACGGTCGGATAGCCGGCCGTGTCCTCGTGGATCTTCAGGCCGCCCGACCCCATCTCCAGGTTCCGCTCGACGGCCGCGGGGTCGGACGCGCTCCCTCGCCCGAGCAACTGGACGTTGATCGGGAACGCCTCCCACGCTTCGAGCAGCCGGTGGAAGTTGTGGGCCGGGTTCACGCCGAGATCGGAGACGTGGCCGTAGCCCATCCCGACGATGGTCGTGGTGCCGGCCGAGAGCGCGGCCGGGATCAGGCTGGTGGTCGCCAGGTGGACGTGGCAGTCCACGATGCCCGGCGTGGCGATCAGCCCCTCGGCCATGATCCAGCCGGTGTTGGCCCCCGAGACGACGGAGATGTCGTCGGCGATGTCGGGGTTGCCGGCCCGCCCAATCGCGACGATCCGCCCCTCTTTGATGCCGATGTTCGCCTTGAAGATGCCGAGGACCGGGTCGAGGATCAGCGCACCGCCGACGATCAGGTCAAGCTCACTGTCGCGGCCGGCCCGGCCAGACATCTGCATGGCGTCGCGGATGGTCTTGCCGAAGCCCCAGAGCGTCTCGTCACCCGGCGACGCGTCGTCGCGCTCGACCTCGACCAGCAGGTTGGTGTCCCCAAGGCGGACGCGGTCGCCGGTCGTCGGGCCGTACATGCGGGCGTACAGGCTGCGGTCGATCTCAAACGGCATCTCGCCTACTCCCGCTCGGCGTCATCGGACAGCTGGTACGGCACCCACGGCCCACCGCCAGTTGCCCGGTGCCATCCATCACGACGGTGCCACCAGAAGATAGCATCCAGGAGGGCGTCGAGGTGTACCGCGTCGAGGAAGTCCGCGACTATCTCCGCAAGCGTGTCGGGTGATCCGGCGTCCAACACCAGAATGCCGGGGTGCGATGGAAGCGCGATGCCGAATGCTGCCGGCCACGTCACCCAGGCATCATGTAGCAGTTTGAAGTCGCCTCGATTATGGGTGACGAAAATTCGGTGAAAGCGAACGGTGGCGAGCAGCAGCACATCGTCCGACAAGCGCTCACTCTGGATATCGCGGGAGGCGAGCACATCGTGTCCGCCACCCTGGAGCAATTCCCCCACCCGACGGGCCACGTTGTGGTCGAGATAGAGCTGAGCCAATGCCCTCTACGCCTCTTCAAGGATGATGCGAGCATCCACATACTTCCTGTGCCGTCGATAATAGGCGAGTGCTGCATCAACCTCTTCTTGCGAGAGGTCGTAATCCCGAGCCACGCGATCACGATCTCCCTGGTACGTGTCTAGAGCGCGAATGATGACCCAGATTGAGACTCTGGATTCGCGAAGCCAGGCATCGGCGCGGCGGTACGGGTACCGGTCATAGTCGAGATCAATGTGCTTCTCGATGAGCTTCTGCTCGTCAAGGTCTGAGCGCGGTTGGGGGATGGCCATCACGTCCTCCTCAAGCATTGTGATCACCAGAACGGGTATGGAGCAACCGGCCACGCTCGGCGACGCCCACGGCGGTCAGCATGAGCGCCGCCCCCTGGTCCGCGCACTTTCACCGGAACGGACACAGCATCTGGTCCGCACTCTGCATATCTCTCTTCTGTCATGAAACGCAGCAACGCGGACAGGCAGCAGCGGCGCGGATGGGCGCAGCGACGGCCGACGGTGCTGGCGGCGCTCTGGCAGGCAGCCGCGGCCCTCGCTCTCGCCATCGTCCTGGCGGCCGGCACGAGCGGCTCGACGTTCGCCGCTACACCGGTTCCAGTCTCCACGCCGCCCGCTGACCGAGCCACCGCGGCCGAGCGCGAGCAATCCAGCGGTCTGGTCTACTCGCTGGGCGAGCTGGCCGCCGTGGATGCCCGCTCGATCACCCTGACGTTCGACGGCGGAGCCACCGAGACCTACCGGCTGACCCAGCGCACGACGATCCAGACGCAGAACGGCGACACGCAGACGGTGCAGGATCTCGATATCGGCGCGATGGTCGTCGTGATCTCCCACGAGGACGATCCGACAGCCGTGACCGTCGTCAACGGCGGCGACGCTGGCTTCCACGAGCCCAGCCAGGCCGACCTGCGCGGCCACGAGCAGGATGCGCCGTGCGCACCGTGCCAGACACCGGTCGGCCGCTAGCAGACGCCTGCGCGCCGCTGGCCAGACGCCCACCGGCCGCTGGCGCTCTCCCGAGCCGCCTTCACTGGCATGCGACGTGCTCTCCAGGGTGCGCGGGCCAGGCACACCGTCAGTCACGCCGGCCGCGTGCCGTTGGCCCCAGACCGTTGCCCGTACACCTTTGCCCGTAACCTCTGCGCCGTAACCTCGGCAAAGGCGGACCCGTCCCCCGTTTCAACCGTTTCTTGTTTCGTGAGAGACGGAATGTTGAACAACGGTATCATGTTGAAGCGTAGTAGAAGATCGATCATGCGGCCGGGAATGCAGCACATGATGATACGACGTGTCGGAACCGCACTCGCGGCCGGTCTGCTGCTGGTCGCCAGCCTTGGACACGCCAGCGGGAGCGCTCTGGCCGCCGGAGCAAGCGCCCCACTGGCCGAGACGGCGCAAACCGCGTCAGCCCCGAGTTGGCCGTCCACGGACGGCATCCGCCAGCGGAACGTGCTCAACACCTACGCCGGCGGCTCGACCGTCGTCGAGGATACCCTGTACGCCCGCACGCTGGACATCCACACCAGCTACCGCGTCATGCTCCCACCCGACTACGACGCCTCCTCGCGCCGCTACCCGACGCTCTACCTGCTGCACGGCGTCGCCGGCGACAGCAGCGAGTGGCAGTCCATCGGCATCCTCGAAGCGGCCGACCGCATGATCCGCACGGGCGAGATCGACCCGTTCATCATCGTGCTGCCGAACGGCGGCGCGAACTACTGGGTCAACCACTACAGTGGCCCGCGCTGGGCAGACTACGTCGTGAACGACGTGGTCACCCAGGTGGACCGCGACTACCGTACCGTCAACTCGCCACAGGGACGGGCGATAGGCGGGCTCTCGATGGGCGGCGAGGGCGCCCTGCGACTGGCGCTGACCAACCCGCGGACCTTCGGGATCGCAGCGGCGCACAGCCCCTCCCTTCGGACGGCGTTCAGCCAGTTCGCCCCAGAGCTGCAGCCGATCTTCGGGGACGAAGAGTACTGGCGGACGGTCACGCCGCTCTGGCAGGTCGTGGACAGCAACACCGCCTACCGCCTGACGCTGGCCATTGACGTGGGCGAGGACGATCCGTGGCGACCGAACGTCGAGCTGCTGCACGAGCGCATGCTGTCACGCGGCATCCCACACCGCTTCGACGTGCTGCCCGGCGAGCACGCCGCCGAGTATTGGATCGAGAACGTCGACCGCTACCTCGCGTTCTACGGGTCGGCGTTCCCGCCGACCGCGAGCTTGAACGTGGCGGCGGACGCGTCGTAGCCTCCAGCATTCTGCTCCGGGCGTTGGGCAGACGGCCTCCAGCCGGGGTACCGTCTCCCTGTCGCGTGAGACTTGACCTCACCTCGGCAGGGAGACGCTCCTGTGAAGATCACCGGCCTTGAGCCGTTCGCCATCCAGGCGGCCGGTCGCAGTTTCCTCTTTGTCGTCGTCGATACCGACGCCGGCATCTCGGGCATCGGCGAGTGCGGCGTCAACAGCCGCTCAGCCGCCATCGTCGGCGCGTTCGACCACATCCGCGAGCAGATCGTCGGCGAGGATTCGAGCCGCATCGAGCATCTCTGGCAAACGATGTTCCGGGGCGGCTTCTTCCCGGCCGACAGTATCGTCGGCTCGGCCATGTCTGCCGTGGACATCGCGCTCTGGGACATTCGCGGCAAGGAGCTGGGCGTCCCGACCTATCAGCTGCTCGGCGGCCTCGTCCGCGACAAGGTCATCTGCTACCCGCACAACCGCTGCGACGACGGCCAGGAAGCGTACCTGGAGCACGTTCGGCAGACGGTCGCGGAGGGCTGGAAGTTCACCCGCTTCCACCTGCCATCGCAGGGGCAGCGGCTGGAGCCGCGCGACTCGATCCGCGCCTGCGTGAAGCAGGTCGAGGCCGTCCGCGCCGAGTTCGGCGACGATCTCGAGATCTGCGTGGACGTCCATACCCGGCTCGATCCGTCCGAGGCCATCGAGCTGGCGAACGCCCTCGAGCCGTACCGCATCTTCTTCCTCGAAGACCCGATCCGCTCGGAGAGCACCAACGCCCTGCGGCGGGTCCGCGCAGCCACCAAGGTGCCGATTGCCGCCGGCGAGCAGTACGCCGGCAAGTGGGCGTTCCGCGAGCTGATCGAGGATGACCTGATCGACTACTGCCGGGTAGACCTCTGCATCGCCGGTGGCCTGACCGAGGCGAAGAAGATCGCCGGCTGGTGCGAGACCCACTACATTCGGCTGGTCACCCACAACCCGCTCGGGCCGGTCTCCAGCGCCGCCTGCCTGGCGCTGAACCTCTCCTCGCCCAACTTCGGCGTGCAGGAGCAGCCGACGCGGCCCGGCGCGATGCTGAACGATCTGTTCCCGGTCCAGATCGAGTGGAAGGACGGCTACCTGCTGCCGCCCACCCGCCCGGGCCTCGGCATCGAGTTCGACCGTCAAGCGCTCCGCAAGTGCGAGCCGTCCAAGCCGCTGGCCTCACGTAAGCTGCACCGCGAGGACGGCAGCTACACCAACTGGTGACCCTCTGCCGGCCGGCATCGTCGGCACATTCAGGTCTCGAACGGGCGGGGGGCTTCCCTCCGCCCTTGTTTGAGGTATACGCTGCTCCTGAATTCGTGACGGTACGCTCGCCGTGGCCCGGACGACGGGACGGTGCGAACGCCCGCGGAGCAGCCAGATGTTGCAGATCGCCTTCGTGCTGGTGCTGGCAGCACTCTGGGCACTGACCTTCAACGCGCCAGGCGGTCGAGACTTCATCCGCGTCGAGGCGTTCCGTGTCGGCGCGACGATCGTCTACCTGACGGACATCCTGACGGGGCTGATGATCTTCGGGCTGATGGTGACGATGCGCGGCCCACTGGCGATCACGGCCGGCGTGCTGCTGGTGCTCTGGCTGCTGACGCTGATCGGCATCCCCCGCGTGATGGACGTGCCGCTCGCCCCGCTGATCGTGTTCGTGATCGTGGTCGGGTCGAGCGTGCACATCGTGACGCACCGGGGCCAGTAGGCTGCTGGGGCGTGGAATGAGACCGCCTGAACCCACTGACAGCCGGTCACAGCCACGCCTGTGCACTGCCGTCTTCGCCGCGCAACCGGGCATCTGTGCGCCGTCTGGCCCCGTCCTCCGCCGTGGACCGGATCGCCATTGTGATGGCCAGGCACAGGTCTGCGCCGGACCCGTTGCTATACTGACCGCACAGGGAGCCGCCCCTGCTATTGCGCGAAGGAGCCCAGCCATGAAGGTGATTCTCAGCAAAGATGTCGCAGGAACCGGCAAGGCTGGTGAGGTCAAGGACGTGGCCGATGGGTACGCGCGCAACTTCCTGATTCCTCGCAAGCTCGCGGTTCCGGCAAGCGAGGGCGCGCTCAAGGGCGTCGAGCAGAAGAAGGCGTCAGCCCAGAAGAAGGCCGCTGCCGAGGAGGCCGCCGCCCGTGAGCTGGCTGATCGCCTCACTCAGGCCCCCGTCGTCCTGACCGCGAAGGTCGGAGACCAGGGGCGGCTGTACGGCTCGATCACCAGCAGCGACATCGCCGATCAGCTCTCGGCCCACCTCGGGCAGGCCATCGACAAGCGCAAGATCGAGCTGGCCGATCCGATCCGCCAGCTCGGTACCCACGAGGTTACCATCCGCCTGCATCGCGCCGTCAGCGCCGTCGTGAAGGTTGACGTCCAGCCGGCCAAGTAAGCCGCCGTTCGCCGGCAGGAAGAGCAGCACCCCGTGGCTATTGAACGCCTCCGGTTTGACGAGCAGCCGGAGCGGCTGCCGCCGCATAACGTCGAGGCTGAGGAAGCGATCCTCGGGAGCGTCCTCCTCGACCGTGAGGTGATCGGCCGCGTCTCCAGCGCCCTCGAAGCGCGCGACTTCTATCGCGAGCGCAACGGCACGATCTACGAGGCGATGCTCGCGCTCTACGAGCGCCACGAGCCCGTCGACTACCTGACGCTGATCGACGAGCTGGACCGCACCCAGACGCTCGATCAGGTGGGCGGCGTCAGCTACCTGACGGGGCTGTTGGGCGTGGTGCCGACGCCGATCCACGCCGAAAACTACGCCAAGATCGTCGCCGACAACGCCTTCATGCGCCGGCTGATCTCGGCCGGCGGCAAGATCGCCACCATCGGCTTTCAGAACCAGTTCGACACCGACACGGCCCTGGAGAAGAGCGAGCAGATCCTGTTCGACGTCTCCAACAAGCGCGCCAACCGCGACTTTTCGTCCCTGAGCGACATCCTCCGCGAGTACCTGGAGCAGCTCTCTCTCCAGAGCGAGGGCGAGGGGATCAAGTACGGCGTGCCGTCGGGGTTCGTGGATCTCGACAAGATCACGGCCGGCGGCTTCCAGCGCTCGGACCTGATCATCCTGGCCGCTCGGCCCGCGATGGGTAAGACCAGCCTCGCATTAGGGATAGCCGCAAACGCAGGATTGAAGTTCGGGGCCGCCAGCGCCGTCTTCAGCCTGGAGATGTCCGGTGGACAGCTGGCCGCGCGCCTGCTCGCCACCGAGTCCGGCATCGAGACCACCCGCCTGCGTTCTGGCAACCTGACCGAGGCCGAGAGCCGCAAACTGGGGCACGCGCTCGGGGTCCTGGCCGAGACCCAGATCTACATCGACGATACGCCGGGCATCTCGGTCACCAGCCTGCGCGCCAAGACCCGACGCCTGCACGCCGAAGTGCCACTCGATCTGGTGATTGTGGATCACCTCCAGTTGATGACGGCCGGCGGCAGCAGTGGCGGCGGCATGAACCGCGTGCAGGAGATGTCCGAGATCTCCAGGCAGCTCAAGGGCCTCGCGCGTGAGCTGCACGTCCCTGTTATCGCCCTCTCGCAGTTGTCGCGCGCCGTCGAGCAGCGCTCCCCGAAGATCCCGATCCTCTCGGACCTGCGGGAGTCAGGCTCTATCGAGCAGGACGCCGACCTCGTCATGTTCATCTACCGCGACGACTACTACAACAAGGAGAGCGAGAAGCAGGGCATCGCCGAGATCCACGTCGCCAAGCACCGCAACGGCCCCACAGGTCAGGTCTCGCTGCTGTTCAACCAGCGCACGACCAAGTTTCTGGACCTTGAGGTCTACCACGAGTGAGCGGGCGGCCCTGATGACGGATCTGGCAAACCCGCCGCGCAAGCGCTTCCCTGGCTTCCCGGACCGCATGGAGCTGGTCCCGGTACCGGGCGCAGTGTTCGGGACGCTCCTGCGCGAGATCGACGATCTGGCGGAGTTGAAGACGCTCCTGCACGTGTTGCGCCTGCTGCACGCGCAACCCCGGCCGCCGCGCTTCGTGCGGCGTGCGCACCTGCTGACCGACTCCGGCCTGCTCCAGGCGCTCGGACGAGAACGCGGGCGACATGGCGTCAACGCCGACGCGACGGTCAGCGAGGCGTTGGCGCGCGCCGTAGCCCGAGGCACGCTGCTGGCCGTCCGCGTGACCGACGGCACGACCGAAGACGAGTGCTACCTCCTCAACACGCGCGGGAACGAGCGCATCGTGCAGGAGATCGAGGACGGTGAGCGGCAGCTTGGCGAGCTTGGCCCCGTGCCCGCCCCCCACGAGCCAGCCGATCTCTCGGCACGCGCAACGATTTACGAGCTGTACGAGCAGAACATCGGGTTGCTCACCCCGCTCCTGGCGGAGGAGTTGAGCGAGGCCGCCGAGAACTATCCGGCGCCCTGGGTAGAGGATGCATTCCGCGAGGCCGTCGCGCAGAACAAGCGTAGCTGGCGGTACGTGCGGCGCATCCTGGAAACCTGGGCCAGCCAGGGAAGGGGGAGCAGTGGAACGACTTCGCGACGCCCTAGTCCACCTCCAGATTCCAGCCAGTACCTTGAAGGGCGCTACGGCCGGCTCGCTCGGCGCTGAGCCGCCGGCGGACCCCGCTCCAACCTGCCCGAAGTGCAAGGATCGCGGCTTCCTGCGCCGTGATGTCGAGGCCGGCCACCCGGATTTCGGGCAACTGGTGGTGTGCCCGTGCCGCCGCAAGGAGGTGGCCGAGCGGCGGCAGAGCCGCCTCGAACGACTCAGCAACCTGGGGCCGCTCACCCGGCTGACCTTCGACAACCTGGAGCCGGAAGGCCGCTCGACCGATCCGCGTCGCCGCGAGCGCTATGCGCGTATCGTGGCGCGCGCGCGGGCGTACGCCGACGTGCCAGAAGGCTGGCTGCTGATCGCCGGGCCGCCCGGCTGCGGCAAGACCCACCTCGCAGCGGCCATCGCCAACATCCGGCTGGCCGAAGGTGAGGCGGTCATCTTCTCCGTCGTGCCGGACCTGCTGGATCACCTGCGCGCCGCCTTCAGCCCCAACAGCGACATCGGCTACGACGAGCTGTTTGAGTCCGTTCGTGAAGCGCCCTTGCTGATCCTGGACGATCTCGGCACCCAGAGCGGGACGCCCTGGGCGCAGGAGAAGCTGTTCCAGTTGCTGAACCACCGCTACAACGGGCGGCTGCCAACCATCATCACCACCAACCTCCGCCCCGAGGAGCTGGACGAGCGGCTCCAGACCCGCATCATGGACGTGACGCTGACGAACGTCGCCATCCTTGACGACTGGGAAGCGTCCTCGCTGGAGCGGCTCGGCGGCCTGTCACTGCAACGGCTCGCGTCGATGACCTTCGCCAGCTTCCGACCCGACGGCATGGGCATCGAGGATCACCAGCGTGATCTGATGCGGCGCGTCTACAAGCGCACCCGCGAGTTCGCCAACGAACCCGTCGGCTGGCTGGTGCTGCTCGGGCTGCCAGGCACTGGCAAGACGCACCTCGCCGCCGCCATCGCCAACGAGCGCCGCGCCGGCGGGAACACGGCGTACTTCATCACCGCGCCAGACCTGTTGGACTACCTGCGCTCGGCGTACGCTCCCGACAGCAAGGTCAGCTACGACAAGGTCTTCGAGGCCGTGCGGACGGCCCCGCTGCTGGTGCTGGACGACCTCGGCGCGCAGAGCGGCACGTCCTGGGCGCAGGAGAAGCTGTTCCAGCTGTTGAACTACCGCTACAACGCCGAGCTGCCAACGGTCATCACCAGCAACCTGACCCTCAAAGAGCAGGATCCGCGCATCGAGTCGCGCATGCTCGACCCGCGTCTCTGCGATGTCTGGCCGCTCGACGTGCCACCGTACCGGCTGGACTCAGGAGAGAGCGGCTGGCGACCCGCGCCAACCCGGCCAGTGCGGGGCCGGCCGCCACGCGGCCGGTAGCCGCACGGCGCATGACCTTTGCCCTCCAGGCATCGACCTTCGGCCCTCGCGGGGCGATTGCATAGTCGTCTGTGTTCCCGAAACACCGTCAAATGAGCAGTCGGGGACTGAAGTCCCCGCCTACACGCATGCAGTCGCTGCGCGACGGCCGTCGGGAACGGCTGGGGCTGGCGAGCCTGGAGCGTCGCGCAGCGACTGCAGGATCGTAGGCGGGGCTTTCAAGCCCCGACGAGGCGGCACGACGCAGGGCGATTGCATGTTCATTGGTGTTGTTGTCGCGCGTTCCTCGCCGCCGGGCGCTCGCCCGGGCTGCACGACGCAGGGCGATTGCATGTTCATTGGTGTCCCCGAAGCATCATGGAACGGGCGGTCGGGGACTGAAGTCCCCGCCTACACGCATGCAGTCGCTGCGCGACGGCCGTCGGGAATGGCAGGCACTGGTGCGACTGGAGCGTCGCGCAGCGACTGCAGGATCGTAGGCGGGGCTTTCAAGCCCCGACGCGGCGGCACGACGCAGGGCGATTGCATGTTCATTGGTGTACCCGAAGTATCATGGAACGGGCAGTCGGGAACTGAAGTCCCCGCCTACACGCATTCAGTCGCTGCGCGACGGCCGTCGGGAACGGCTGGGGCTGGCGAGCCTGGAGCGTCGCGCAGCGACTGCAGGATCGTAGGCGGGGCTTTCAGGCCCCGACAAGGCTGCACGACGACATCAACATGCAATCGCCCTGCTTCGCCACCCGTTCGCCTTCTGGTGGTCGGCACGGCTACCATATCGCCTTCATGCTGACCATGGCGGTCTGTGATGCCTTTGCTCGATACGCAGCTCTTCACCATCTTTCCGAACGACCTCGAGATGGTCTGGCGCATGTTCCTGGCCTTCGCACTCGGCGGTCTGCTCGGCTGGGAGCGTGAGCGCGCCGGCCGGCCGGCCGGCCTCCGCACGTTCATGATGGTGACCGCCGGCTCGGCAGCCTTCACGCTGGTGTCGGTGTACGGCTTCGTCGATCAGGGCACCGTGCGCGACCCTGCACGCGTCGCCGCCCAGATCGTCACCGGTATCGGCTTCCTGGGCGCGGGCACCATCTGGCGCACGCCGTCCACCGTGCGCGGCCTGACGACCGCCGCCACCATCTGGTTCGCGGCGGCGGTCGGCATGATGGCCGGCTCGGGGCTCTACCTCGTCTCGATCCTGACGGCGGTCTCCGGGTTCGTCGTGCTTCAGTGGCTCCGGTCTCCCTCGCGGCGCGCGTCGATGCGGGGCGAGCCATCGATCACCGGCCGTGAGATCGTGGACGACTGAGCAGGGCCGCGCCAGCCCCGTCGCGCGGCGCTTCCCACGGCGACGGCCGCCTGCCATAATCCGGGCCATGTCTGACCATCGGCCTGCCATCCAGGTCGTCGACGAAGTCCGCGCAGCCCTCGACGAGGGTCGGCCCGTCGTCGCGCTCGAATCGACGTTGATCTCGCACGGGCTGCCGCACCCGCGGAACCTGGAGATCGCCCGGCGACTTGAAGCGGTCGTGCGGGCCGGCGGGGCGACGCCGGCGACCTGCGGGATCATCAGCGGCCAGCCGATTGTCGGGCTGAGCGCCGCCGAACTGGAGACGCTGGCGACGGCCTCCGCTGGCACGGTCCGCAAGTGCAGCCGCCGCGACATCGCCGTGGCCGTGGCGCGCGGCGAGCACGGCGCGACGACCGTCGCCGGCACCCTGACGCTGATGGGGCTGACGGGGCTGCGTGTCCTGGCGACGGGCGGCATCGGAGGTGTGCACCGGGGCGCAGAGCTGACCTTCGACATCTCCGGCGACCTCGTCGAGCTGGCGAGGAGTCAGGCCATCGTGGTCTGCGCGGGCGCGAAGGCCCTGCTCGATCTGCCGCGCACTGTCGAGGTGTTGGAGACGGCCGGCGTCCCGATCCTCGGCTGGCAGACGGATGAGCTGCCGGCCTTCTACGCCGCCGCCAGCGGCCTGCCCGTCACGGCGCGCGTCGAAACCGCGGGGGACGCAGCCCGCATCGCGCTGGCCGGCTGGCGCCTGGGTACGGGCGCTGGCGTCTTGGTCGGCGTGCCGCCCCCGGCCGGCCAGACGCTCGAAAACGAGCGCATCGAACTGGCCCTGGCGGACGCCCTGGCCGAGGCCGAGCGGCGCGGTCTGCGCGGCCCTGCCACCACCCCATTCCTGCTCTCGGCCATCGCCGAGGCGACCGGCGGCGAGAGCATCGCCGCCAACCTCGCCCTGCTGGAGAACAACGCACGGGTGGGCGCGGAGATCGCTGTCGGGCTGGCTCGCCTCGGAGGCTGAGGCGGCCCGCTCCGCGCCACGCGGCCCCGCACCAGCCCGCCCCCCGGGGCGCGGCGATCGGACACGCGGCCGGCGGTCAGCCCCATCGTGTCGGCTGCCGGCAACAGAGTATCCTTGGCCTGCGGCTCCTGAGGTGGAGCGCTCTCCGCTGTCAGCCGCAGGCTCGCTGTTGCGCTTGAAAGGATGCCGCCGATGACCGACACCAGGGATCACCAGACACCTCAGCCGCTCCGGGTGGGCCTGATCGGTTTCGGAGCGATTGGCCGGCGGCTGGCGGACGCCATCGCCGCTGGCGAGGCCGGCCGCTGCGAGCTTGCCGCCGTCCTGGTGCGCCGACCAGAGCGCATCGACGCCGAAGCCCGCGACCGCCTCGGCTGTGTGGTGACCGGCGACGCCGCCGACTTCCTGGCCACCCGGCTCGACCTCGTGGTGGAGGTGGCCGGCCATGACGCGCTCAAAGCGTACGCCGAGGACGTCCTGCGCCAGGGCAAGGACTTGCTGCTGATCAGCGTCGGCGCGCTCGCAGATGCCGCCTTCGAGGCTCGCCTCTACCGCGCCGCCCATGACTACGGCCAGCGCGTCTACCTCGCCACCGGGGCCATCGCCGGGCTGGACGCTATCGCGGCCGGGGCCGTCGGCGGCCTGACCTCGGTCACCCACCTGGTGCGAAAGCCCCCCGCCGGCCTGCTGCCGCCGGACGAGATCGCACAGGCCCAGCAGGACGGCGTCCCGCGCGTCCTCTACGAGGGGCCAGCGCGCGAGGCGGCGCTGCGCTTCCCGGAGAACGTCAACGTGGCGGCGGCGATCAGCCTGGCCGGCCTGGGCCTGGACAGGACGACCGTCCGCATCGTGGCCGACCCGACCGTCGTGCGGAACACCCACGAGATCGAGGCGCGCGGCGAGTTCGGCGAGCTACGGATCGTGCTGCAGAACATCCCGACCGAGAACCCGAAGACGGGCCGGCTCACGGCGATGAGCATGATCAAGGCGCTGAAGAACCTGACGGCGACCGTCGTCGTCGGGGTCTAGTCGGCGCAGGGGAGGGGAAGGCCCTCACCCCCCAACCCCCTCGCCCTGTGCGCGGGCGAGGGGGAGCAACGACAGTCTCGTGTGTCTCCCCCTCGCCCGCGCCCAGGGCGGGGGGGGTGGGGGGTGAGGGCCGTCCCCTGTCCTGGGGGTCACGGCCCGTCAGGACGCCTCGAACGCGTCGTCAGGC